>JAFSRK010000031.1 GCA_017446165.1 Ruminococcus sp. | reverse complement strand
CGAGACCGTCTCGGGGTTGTTGTTGATGATGATCGCTTCGTATCCCGCGCGTTTGATGGTCTGTACCGCGTGGACGGTAGAGTAGTCGAACTCGACGCCCTGACCGATACGGATGGGACCTGCGCCCAGCACGATGATCTTCCTTTTATCCGTCAGGCGGGAAGCGTTCTCGCCGGTGTAGGACGAATAGAGGTAAGCGATATATTTGCCGGTGTGGAGGGTATCGACCATCTTGAAGATAGGGGTGATACCGTTCTGTTTGCGGGTGTTGTAGATCTCAACCTCAGGGGTGTTCCACAGATCGGCGATGTATTCATCGGAGAAGCCCATGATCTTCGCGGCTTTCAGGGTTTCGATATCGCCCTTGTTCGCCTTGAGGGTATTCTCCATGTCGACGATCTTCTTAAAGGACTCGAGGAACAGCTCGGTGATCATCGTGACCTCGTGGAGCTTCTCGATGGAGGTGCCGCGGCGAAGCAGTTCAAAGATCGCGTAGACGTTGTCGTCCCTGAACTCGCTGATATAGTCAAGCAGCTCGACGTCGGTGCAGTTGTCGAATTTAGCAAGGTGGAAGTGGCAGACGCCGGTCTCGAGGGAACGAACGGATTTAAGGCAACATTCCTCAAGGGTGGAGCCGATGCCCATGACCTCACCTGTCGCCTTCATCTGGGTACCGAGGGTGTTGGGAGCGTCGGCGAATTTATCGAACGGAAAACGCGGGAACTTCGCGACGATGTAGTCGAGGCTCGGCTCGATCGCCGCCGTGCCGCCCGCTACGGGGATCTCCTCGAGGGACATGCCCATCGCGATCTTCGCGGTGACGCGGGCGATCGGATAGCCCGACGCCTTAGAAGCAAGCGCGGAGGAACGAGAAACTCTGGGGTTGACCTCGATGAGGTAGTATTCGCTGGAATTCGGATTCAGCGCGAACTGGACGTTACAGCCGCCCTCGATCTTCAGCTCACGGATGATCTTGATCGCACTGTCGTTGAGCATCTTCAGATCATGCTCGTTCAGGGAGAGGATCGGCGCAACAACAATGCTGTCTCCGGTGTGGACGCCGACGGGATCGACATTCTCCATGCCGCAGATGGTGATCGCGGTGTCGTTCGAGTCACGCATGACCTCAAACTCGATCTCCTTGTAGCCCTTGACGGACTTCTCGATCAGCACCTGATGCACAGGGCTGAGAGCAAACGCCTGGCGACCGATCTCGACAAGCTCGTCCTCGTTGTTGGCGAAGCCGCCGCCGGTACCGCCGAGGGTGAATGCGGGACGAAGAACAACGGGATAGCCGATCTCTGTCGCCGCTTTTTTCGCTTCTTCCAGATCATAGGTGATCTGTGAGGGAATGACCGGCTCGCCGATCGACTCGCACATCTCCTTGAACAGCTCTCTGTCCTCGGCGCGCTCGATACTCTCGGAGGATGTTCCGAGCAGCTGTACGCCGCATTCCTTGAGGACGCCCTTGCGCTCGAGCTGGATCGCAAGGTTCAGACCTGTCTGACCGCCGATGCCGGGGACAATCGCGTCGGGACGCTCATAGCGCAGGATCTTCGCGATGTATTCGAGCGTGAGCGGCTCCATATAGACCTTGTCGGCGATCTGGGTATCAGTCATGATGGTCGCAGGGTTAGAGTTACAGAGGATGACCTCGTAGCCCTCTTCCTTCAAAGCCAAACAAGCCTGCGTACCGGCATAGTCAAACTCGGCGGCCTGACCGATGACAATAGGCCCCGAGCCGATGATGAGTACTTTTTTGATGTCCTTCCTTTTTGCCATAATAATACCTCCCATATGGACGGCGCCCGGCGCCGTCAGTGAATAGTGAAGAGTGAAGAATGAAGGATGGCGGGAGGGCGCAGCCCTGACCCGATTTCTGATCCAAACCGCTCTTCGATGTATGTGAACATGCTACTTACCTTGATAAACGATTTTGCCGTCCTTGACGGTCATCAGGCACGCGCCGCTGAGCTTCCAGTTTTCAAAGGGCGTTGCCTTGCCCATGCTGAGAAAATCATCGGGATCGACGGTGAACTCCCTGTCGAGATCCCAGACGGAGTAGTCGTTCGGCGAATACGGTAGATCGAAGCGCTTGCGCGGATTGACGACAAGCAGCTCCATGAGCCTATCCATCGTGATGACGCCTGTCTTGACGAGCTTGGTGTAGAGGATCGGGAACGCGGTCTCCAGTCCGACGATGCCGAACGCGGATTTCTCAAGTCCTCTCGCCTTTTCCTCAGCGCTGTGGGGCGCGTGATCGGTGGCGATCATGTCGATCGTACCGTCCTTGATACCTTCGATGAGCGCTTCGCGGTCAGCCTCGGATCTCAGCGGCGGGTTCATCTTGAAGCGTCCGTCCTCTTTGAGATCGCTGTCGTCCATGACGAGGTAGTGCGGACCGGTCTCACAGGTAATGTTCACGCCCTCGCGTTTTGCCTTGCGGATCAGCTCGACGGATTCCTTTGTGGAAATGTGACAGACATGATAGGCACAGCCGGTCTCTCTGCACAGCTCAATGTCGCGCTTGATCGGACCCCACTCGCTTTCGGAGCAAATCCCCCGGTGACCGTGCGCCTTCGCGTATTCGCCGTCGTGGATATAACCGCCGTGGAGCAGGCTGTTGTCCTCACAGTGGGCGACGATCGCCTTACCGAGCGATCTCGCTTTGAGCATCGCTTCTCTCATCATCTCTGCGCTCTGCACACCGCGTCCGTCGTCGGAAAAGGCCACCACATCGGGCGCCATCCCGTCGAGGTCGGAGAGCTGTTCTCCCCTCTCGCCCACGGTGATCGAGCCGTAGGGGATCACACGGATCACAGCGTCTTTTTCGATGATATCGAGCTGCTTTTTGAGGCTCTCGACCGAATCGGGAACAGGGTCGAGATTCGGCATTGTACACACAATTGTATAGCCGCCGTGCGCCGCCGCAAGTGAACCTGACGAAATTTTTTCTTTATAAGAAAAACCCGGCTCGCGAAAATGCACATGCACATCACAAAAGCCGGGTAAAACAGCGATATTATCGGAACAGTCGCAAAGCGCGGGACAGATCAGCGCCCCGTCAACCGAGGGCGTGAAGTCGGGCATATCGTGGATCTCGAGTACCTTGAACTTCTTTTCTGCCATCTTCTGACCGCTCCTTTCATTGGTGAAAGCTAAAGCAAAAGCCTCACCGTGGGCGAGGCTGAGTATGCAAAAGCGCGGACATCTCACAGTCCGGTTATCTAAACATCTTGTCGATATCTCAGTATCGCCTTAAAGATTTATTGGCATTATTTTAACACATCGGGCATTTTAAGTCAAACAAAGATATTTTGAATATAAAGAACTAAATATGTTGAATTTGACGAAACGTCCGAAAAAGCCGCGATTTCAGCGCAGGATCGCGGAGATAAACACGCTGCCGAACAGCAGCAGAACGCATACCAAAGCCACAATTCGGATGATCCACGCGCGTTTTTTCTTACTCATCATACATACTTCCTTTGAAGTCGTTTTCCCCAATTATACACGATTTTGAGCAAAACGCAAGTCCGTTTGTTGACAAAGCCCGTCCGTCGGTGTAAATTAGTAACGAGGTGAGAGGATTGAAGGTCATCATCGACAGATTTGAAGAAGATATCGCGGTGGTCGAGCTGGACGGCGAGATGCTCCATGCGCCCAAAGCGCTGTTCAGGGACGCTAAGGAAGGCGACACGATCGAGCTGACCGTCCTTCCGCGAAGGAGCGCCGAAGAAGCCGCAGAAACCGACGCGGATTTTGAGGACACCGCCGACGAGGTGTTCCGCAAGAACGAGGATACTCAGCCCGCCGATGACGGCGATGATCCCGCTGCGCTTTTCAGAAAGCTGAGGAAAAAGAAAAAACGCAGAAAATGACGGCTCGGTCGGATAATACTGCAGCATTTCCACATTGACAAACCATGAATAAGTTGATATAATAACTAAGCATATCAGGGCCACTAGCTCAGTTGGTTAGAGCAACCGGCTCATAACCGGTCGGTCCGGGGTTCGAGTCCCTGATGGCCCACCAAAGCATAACAAATCCGAAATTATCATTCTTGGTGATAGTTTCGGATTTGTTGCTTTTTACACATTTACATAGTTTTATTGGCGGGGAGCTTCACATTTGCTCCCTGCCTATTTTTCTTTTATTTATTCTTACCTTGCCGCTTCATCCGATCCTGTTCCTGCTTCCATTCCCGGAACTTTCTCTGTCCTTCTTCGCTTTCATAGAAGGCTATGATATCCGGTAAGAACGTTCAGGCTAATGATTCAAGCTCATATTTCGGAACTCCGCTCTTTGTTTCGGGTGACGGCGGAAATCCTTTCAGATCTTCCTTATTTATTACTTTACGGTTTGCCGCCATAAGGCAGCGCTTCTATCTTTGTCGTTCACTCCTCCTTTATTTCGTTATACCTTTGCTGTTCGTATTGATGTTCATTTTACCTCCATTGTTTTTATATAGATATAGTCTCATGTGTCAAGCCGGTCGACACACAAGACTATGAATGATTCTATCTTCAATTGTCCTATGTAGTATTATAGTTTACCCGAAAAATAAGTCAATGGAAAAACACAGTCGAAAAAGTTACAATCTGTTATTGCAATATACTCTGTATAATAAGCTCATTTCGCACTTGCATTTTTAAGTCGAAATGAATTATTTGACTTCGATAATTCTTACCCATTTTTATCCGCCTTATTCATTGTTTAGCGGATCATATTTTGACACTCTGCTTTGAGTTGTTATTTTCACTCTTTCCTGCAAAAATTGGACGATTTTGCAGGATGAAACTTTTACTTGTAAACCTTTTTAACCCAAGGTACAATACACCAAACCGTTAAGGAGGAATCCATTATGAAAACAGCTCGAACACTATTTGCGCTTACATTAATACTGACATTAATCGCGTCAACGATAATTACTCCAAGTGGGGCATCAGTATTGTTGCTCGGTGATGCCGACGGAGACGGTGAAGTTTGTATCACCGATACCACAATAATCCAGCGCGATGTGGCAAAGTTAACTGTAATTGACAATGACCATCGTCGATCTACTGACATAGACAGCGACGGAGTTCTTACGATTATGGACGCAACAAGCATTCAGCGGTGGCTTGTTCATTTCAGTATGGCATATCCGATCGGTGAACCGATAATCGATCTTGTGCAGGCAGAAGAAAAGGAAGTCGTTCCTGCTATACCTTTGACAGAAGATCACGCTGTTACGCGCAACAAAAAGGCAGTAACCGTCGACGGGATCGAGTTCAACATTTCTAAGATCCCCGATGAAGTTGTCCTCAATAACACATCCGGTAACACCGCACAGTTCATGTTGTGTAACAAAGCCCTGCCCGATCCCGCTGATGTACATATTGAAATCGTCAGTAATAACAATGTCATCCGAACTGATTACGGCGATAAAAGATTCAAGGAAACATATCTCGCTGAGGTTAACGGTAAAGCAATCGGCTGTGATTATTTGATCCGTGATGATAGCGGTAACGATGTTGCCTGGGTGGATGCTCATTTCACCAACACTTACTATCCTTACCAAGTATCCGTTATCGGTCTCAGCGGTGGTTCTGTTTCTTTTTCTGTCGACTATTATTATCGTGATGTGCTGTTGAAGCGAACTCCGGTAACGCTTCATCTCGGCGAAGGATTCGGGTACGCTGAAGAGACAAGAGCTATCGTACGCAGGATCGAAAGCGAATGCTGGAACGATAATATGTCCGACAAAGAAAAGATGAAGGCATTCGCCGTATACATCAAAACAAATTGCCAATATTCTCTGATGAAATGCGTAGAGGGAGCGCTTTATACGGCGCTCGCCGCTCGAGACCTGGGATTGGATTCTATGCTCTTGTACCCCGGAGGAGAAGAGAATCAGCTATGTCCTCGTCACCTGATAACCTACAACCTATATACCGGTGTATATGTACCCGGCGGTCATTGTGCTTGTCTGGTCGAGTACGACGACTGCACGATGCGCTATGATGTCCAAGGTCAAGCGTGCGTTATCCAACCGTATCTTCATTGAATTTCATATCCAGACAACAGTCACATTTTTCAGGT
>JAFSRK010000030.1 GCA_017446165.1 Ruminococcus sp. | reverse complement strand
CGCTGTCACACAGCGCCTCAGCGGTCGGATGACCGTATTTCGCGAGAATGTGTTTCTCGAGCGAGCCGGAGTTCACGCCGATGCGGATCGGGATACCGTGCGCCTTGCAGGTATCTGCGACTGCCTTCACGCGGTCGTCGGAGCCGATGTTGCCGGGGTTGATACGGATCTTGTCAACACCCGCCGAGACCGACTCGAGCGCGAGCTTATAGTTGAAGTGGATATCCGCGACGATCGGCACGGACACTGCTTCTTTCAGTGCGGCTATCAGCCTGACAGCCTCCATATCGGGAACCGCCGCGCGGATGATCTGACATCCCGCCTGTTCAAGCTCCTTAGCCTGTCTGACCGAGCCTTCTATATCCTCGGCAGGGCGGTTGAGCATCGACTGAACCGATACCGGGGCGCCGCCGCCGATCTTTGTATGCAAAGCAGTAACGCTGAGCTTACTACCCATAGTTGAATCCTCCGTTAAATATCTGCCAGATATCCTTGACAGCGATCACCGCAGTGAGTCCCAGCAGAAGTACCAGTCCGACAGTGTTGATGATGGACTCGACCTTGCGCGGGACGGGCTTGTGGAAGATCGCCTCGATCAAAAGCATCAGGAAACGTCCGCCGTCGAGCGCCGGGAAGGGCAGCATATTGACGATGCCGAGGTTGACCGTGATGATCATCATGACATAGACGATGGAATTGACCGCACTGCCGAAGCCGTTGGTCTCGAGGCTCTTGGACGCGACGTCGGTGATTGCCGCCGCCAAACCCACGGGACCGGACATCTCGTTGAGCGAGAACTTGCCGGTGACAAGACCCGCGAGTCCCCCCCACACCATGCGGACGACCGATACGGTCTCCTTGAAGGTTTCGCCCAGCAGCGTACCGAAATCCTTATTGAGCGGCTGAACATAAAAGTCCATGTTGATTTTGGGCTTGCCGTCGTCACCCTGCAGGGTCATGAAGTCAACATCCTTCAGCTCGACCTTCTCGCCGTTTCTGAGGACTGTCATATCCGAGCGATAGCGCTTTCTGGTCTCGCGCAGCTCGATAGTCGGGTACGTCGACGGTCTGTCCTGTCCCGCAATCTCGCTGAGCTTGTCGCAATATTTGCAGAAAACCTTGTATGCTTCGTCTTTGGTGGTGGTTTTCGCGATCTCAGCCTGTGCAGTGCGGATGGCTTCTACCATCAGTGAATCAGCCTTCTCCGCCTTGTTGCTGTCCATCTTGTCAAGGCGCTCGCGCGCATAGGTCAGCAGATCGAAGGCACAGTCCTCCTTGTAGACAGTGAACTCGTCGCCGTCGATGGTCTGCACCGGCATGGTGTACATCGCGAAGTAAAAGTCGATATAGGTATTCACGCCGTAGCCGTTGACAGAAAGGATCTGATCACCCTCCTGCAAGCCGGAAACAGCCGAGAAGGAACCCGATGAGAACATCGAGATCTGCGTAGACGCCAGATTCTCCTGCGGGATCAGGTTGATGAACATCAGGATCAGTCCGAGCACGATATTCATGAACGCGCCGGCGACGATGATGATCATCCGCTTCCATATTTTTGCGTTATTAAAGGCGCGCGGATTCTCGCTGTCCTCGTCCTCTCCCTCCATCGCGCAGAAGCCGCCGATGGGAAACAGCCGCAAGGAATAGGTGGTCTCACCTTTCGTGAAGCTGAAGAGCTTGGGACCCATACCCAGTGAGAATTCGTTGACCTTGACGCCGCTTTTCTTCGCGGCGATGAAATGTCCGCCCTCGTGTACAAAAATGATCAGCTCAAATAGTAATACCGCAATCAGAATCAGAGCGATCGTAGTCAGAACGCCGATACTATCATCTCCATATATAGTTAGTAGTTAGTAGTTGGTGGTTGGTAGTTGGTGGTTAGTGGATGGTTTTTAGTGGTTGATGAACCTTATCTTTCATTTATATGAAAGGCTTGATAGACATATTCACGCGCCGTTTTGTCAGCCGCGAGAACGTCATCGAGGCACTTTGCGCTTTCGACGCGGATATCCTCGATCGCCGAGGACACGATATCCCCTACATCGAGGAACGAGATCCTGTGCTGGCGAAACAAGAGGTTCGCCGCCTCGTTCGCGCCGTTGGCGACAGCGGGATACAGCCCGCCCATCTTCATCGCCTTTTTACAAGCAGCAAGACACTTAAACGTCTTGTCATCAGGCGTGTAGAACGTCATCTGAGAGAGCTTTGTCCAGTCGATCTCCGGCACCAGCGACGGATATCTCTGCGGGTAGGTGATCGCGTACTGGATCGGGATGCGCATATCGGGCACGCCGAGCTGTGCTAAGATCGAGTTATCGGTGAACTCGATCATCGAGTGGATGATGCTCTCGCGGTGGACGACGACCTCGATGTCATCGGGATCGGTATCGAACAGCCATGCAGCTTCGATGATCTCCAGACCTTTGTTCATCATGGTGGCGCTGTCGACAGTGATCTTTGCGCCCATGTCCCAGTTCGGATGCTTGAGCGCCTGCTCCACGGTGACGTCTTTCAACTCCTCGGCGGTCTTGCCGAAGAACGGTCCGCCGGACGCGGTGAGGATGATCTTCTTGAGCGACTTCTCGGGAGGAGCCGCCTGCAAGCACTGGAATATCGCGGAATGCTCGCTGTCGACGGGATAGAGCGTGACGCCGTTTTCTCTGACGGCGTTCATTACCAGCTCACCGCCGGCGACAAGCGTTTCCTTATTGGCAAAGGCGATGTCCTTTTTCGCGCTTATCGCCTCTAAGGTCGGCGCAAGTCCGACCATGCCGACGACCGAATTGACCAGCAGATCGGAGTCATCGTGACAGATCTCAAAGAGTCCGTCCATGCCGGTCATTACTTTGGTATCAGTATCGGCGATCTTGATTTTCAGCTCCTCTGCCTTCTTCTCATCGTACACAACAGCCAGTTTCGGCTTGAACTCACGGATCTGCTCTTCGAGCAGGTCAATACTGCTGTAAGCCGACAGCGCATTGACGCTGAGATTCAGTTTGCGGCAGACGTCGAGCGTTTGTGTACCGATGGATCCGGTGGAACCCAATATAGATAAATTATGAACCATAATCGCAGTTTTAAACAATGATCGTCACAAATTGTGACAGGATAAAGATAACGGGCGTACACAGTAAAACGGAATCGAAGCGATCCAACAGACCGCCGTGACCCGGCATGATTGAGCCGAAGTCCTTGATACCGCAGTGACGTTTGATCACGGAGAACAGCAGGTCGCCGAAGATCGAGATGACCGAGTTGAGCAGTCCGATCACCGGCAGGATAGCATAGTTGATGGTCACATTTCCGTAGATCAGTTGGAATACGAGTCCGAACAAGAGCGGAGCGACCGTACCCGCGAGAACTCCCGCGACAGCGCCCTCAACGGTTTTTTTCGGGCTGATGACAGGACAGAGCTTGCGCTTGCCGAACGCACTGCCGACAAAGTAAGCGACCGTATCGGCGATCCACGGGATACCGACGATCAGGATGACCCAGAACGACGGGCGGTAATTCAGCGCCGCGGAACGGATCGTGAACAGCGCCATGCAGGTCGAGATCATAATCACACCCGCAAAGGCGAAGATCACATCGTCGATCTTGACCTTCTCATGAAAAACAACGGCGATAACAGCGAGCGTCAGTGTGAACAGATAGTACGGGATATAGCGCAGCTCCGAATAGGACAGCGCCGGTATCAACAGCGCGAAAAGCAAACAGGGGATCATGAGCTTCATGTCCTTGTTGATCTTCTTCGCCGAAAGATATTCTCCGCATAGTAATGTGTTCGCAAGCGCGATCGCGATGGTGATCACGATACTGTTCATCTCTCCGAAGATCAGTATCGCAAGGAAGATGACGATCGCAACTCCCGCCGTAATTATCCTCGTTTTCATGACTGTCTCCTAAATCGTTCCCTCA
This sequence comes from Ruminococcus sp., assembly GCA_017446165.1. Taxonomy (GTDB): domain Bacteria; phylum Bacillota; class Clostridia; order Oscillospirales; family Acutalibacteraceae; genus Ruminococcoides. Next base: position 21,947 of record JAFSRK010000030.1, on the reverse strand, counting down.
TACTCCGCCGAACCGTCTGTTGCGGTTGGCATACTCTAACAGAGCCTTGTTCAGGTGTTCTTCCGTGAAGTCCGGCCAAAGGACGTCCATGATGACGTACTCGCTGTAGGCGGACTGCCACAAAAGGAAATTGGATGTTCTGTGTTCGCCGCTGGGGCGAATGATAAGATCGGGGTCGGGCTGACCCTTGGTGTAGAGATAATCCGAGATCGTCTGCTCGGAAATGTCATCGGGGCTGAGCTTGCCGTCGCTGACGTCATGCGCGATGCTTTTCACCGCAGTCGCGAGCTCGGCTCTGCCGCCGTAGTTCATCGCGAGATTCAGCACCATACCGGGGCGATCCTTGGATTCTTCCTCGTTCTCATTCATCAAAGCGAGCAGCTCCGGTGAAAAGGCGGTTCTGTCACCGATGAATTTCAGCACGATACTGTCATCTCTGAAATCTCTCAGCGCTTCTTCAAGATACTCCTTGAACAGTCCCATCAGCGCGTTGACTTCGCCGTCGGGTCGCCGCCAGTTCTCGGTGGAAAAGGCATAGACCGTCAGATGCTTGATCCCGATGTCGCTGCAATAGCGGGCAATCTTTCGGAAGGTCTGGGCGCCGGCGCGGTGTCCTGCCGATCGCGGCAGGGCGCGCTTCTTCGCCCATCTTCCGTTGCCGTCCATGATGATGCCGACATGCTCGGGCAGCTTGATCTGTGAGATATCGGTCAGCTCAGGCTTATTTCGTTTGAAAAGCGCCATTTCAGATCTCCATGATCTCTTTCTTCTTCTTATCGGCGATCTGATCGATCTCCTTGATGAAGTTATCGGTCGACTTCTGGATCTTCTTCTCGCCTTCCTTGAGGTCGTCCTCAGTCAGCTCGCCGTCCTTCTTCATCTTCTTAAGCTTTTCAAGCGTGTCGCGGCGGACGTTGCGGATCTGAACCTTGCTGTCCTCGGCGATATGCGCGATATCCTTCGCGATCTCCTTACGCTTATCCTCAGTCAGCGGCGGGAAGATCAGTCGGATGATCTTGCCGTCGTTCTGGGGATTGATACCGACCTCAGACATCTGGATAGCTTTCTCGATCGGTCTTAATACGGAGGCGTCCCACGGCTGGATAGTGAGGGTGCGCGCCTCGGTTACGGAAACAGCGGCAAGCTGGTTGATCGGTGTGGGAGTGCCGTAGTAGTCAACGAATACCTTCTCGAGAACCGCGGGATTGGCTCTGCCGGCGCGGATGGTCTTGTACTCGTCAACCAGGTGGTCAATGCGGCGCTGCATACGCTCATCGTTCTTTTTTAATACCTCTTTCATGTGGATGTCCTCCTTTATGTTAAATTAATTAGTGACCAGTGTGCCGAGATGTGTGTCGCATACCGACTCATAAATGTTCTCGGGATTATCAATGCTGAATACCAGAAGTCCGATGTTATTATCCTTGCAGATCGCGGCTGCCGTAGAGTCGATGACCTTGAGATCCTTCTCGAGAACCTCCTGGAAGGACAGCTGCTCATAGCGCACAGCGTCGTCGAACTTGTTCGGATCCTTGTCGTATACGCCGTCGACGAGGGTCGCCTTGAGGATGATCTCAGCCTCGATCTCAGCGGCTCTCAGCGCAGCGGCGGTATCGGTCGAGAAGAAGGGATTGCCGGTGCCGCAGCCGAAGATGACGACTCTGCCCTTTTCGAGGTGACGGATCGCGCGGTTGCGGATATACGGCTCAGCGACCTGACGCATCGAGATCGCAGTCTGGACGCGGACGTCAACGCCGATCTGCTCGAGAGCGTCGGCAACACCCAGCGCGTTGATCGTCGTCGCAAGCATGCCCATATGGTCGGCACGCGTCCTGTCCATATCGCCGCTGGATCTGCCGCGCCAGAAATTGCCGCCGCCGACAACGATCGCAACCTGTACGCCCGCCTCGGTCAGCTTCTTGATCGGCTTGCAGAAGGAAAGCACCGTATCGAAATCAATTCCGTTCTTTTGCGCGCCGGCAAGGGATTCACCGGATAATTTCAGTAAAATTCTGTTGTATTTGGGTTTCATAGCATATCACTCCACATTACATTCATACTTATAAACATTTTACTACATTCTCACTTTTTTGTAAAGTGCGATTCCCCAAAAGGTAAGCGCATTATGCAACAAATATTCCGCGACAAATTATTGGATAATGCACAAAAAGTTTTAACATAGTATTAACTTTGAAAAATAGGCTTGACACACGAATCCCGAATACACAAAACGGGAACAGTTATCCTGTGCGGAATGATTTCGACAAAAGAAAAAAGCGGGAGCGAAATGCTCCCGCCTTAATGGGTCGATGATTATTTTACCATGCTGGCAACTTCTGCCGCAAAGTCGTCCTGTCTCTTCTCGATGCCCTCGCCCTTCTCGAAGCGGATGAACTTCTTGATAGCGATGGTACCGCCGAGCTTCTTCGCGGTAGCCTCAGTGTACTTGCCGACAGTCATGGAGCTGTCCTTGACGAACTCCTGATCTACAAGGCAGTTCTCCTTGTAGTACTTGCCGATCTTGCCCTCGACGATCTTCGCGAGAACCTGCTCGGGCTTGTTCGCCATCTTGGGGTCGTTCTTCATCTGATCGACCATGATGCTCTTCTCATGCTCGATAACCTCTGCGGGGACGGAAGCCTCGTTGAGGTACAGGGTGTTCAGAGCAGCGATCTGCATCGCGATGTCCTTGCCGTAAGCAACGAACTCAGGGTTGGTCGCGTCGAGGTCGGTGTCGAAGTTAACGAGAACTCCGATCTTACCGCCTGCGTGTACATAAGCGACACAAACGCCGTCGACTTTCTCAAAGCGGCGGATCTTGATGTTCTCGCCGATGGTGAGGACTTTCTCCTGCAGCAGCTCGGCAACGGTCATCTCGGAGCCGTCAGCCTGAAGCGCGAGCAGAGCGTCAACATCAGCGGGGCTGTTCTTGAGAACAGTCATGGCGCAGGTCTTGACGAACGCCTGGAAATCAGCGTTCTTAGCAACGAAGTCGGTCTCAGCGTTGACCTCGATGACAACACCGGCGGTGTTATCGTCAGAGGTGAGCGCCAGCGCAACGCCCTCAGCGGCGATGCGGTCAGCCTTCTTAGCCTGCTTGGCAAGACCCTGTTTTCTTAATACGTCGATAGCGGCTTCCATATCGCCATTTGCCTCGGTGAGAGCCTTCTTGCAGTCCATCATACCGCAGCCGGTCTTCTCACGAAGCGCCTTTACATCCTGGGCTGTAAATGCCATATATATCAATCCTTTCAGTTATTATCAAAAAACGTCAATTACTCTTCGACGATCTCAGCGGGCTCCTCAGTCTCAACTGCGGCAGCGCCCATCTGACCCTCTTTACCCTCGATGATAGCGTCAGCCATCGCACCTGCGATCAGCTTAACGGCACGGATAGCGTCATCGTTACCGGGGATGATGTAATCAACATCGTCGGGGTCACAGTTGGTGTCGACGATCGCGACGATCGGGATACCGAGCTTCTTCGCCTCGGAAACAGCGATCTTCTCTTTTCTCGGGTCAACGATGAAGAGAGCGCCGGGCATCTCGGACATTTCCTTGATACCGCCGAGGAACTTCTCGAGCTTTTCGATCTCGAGGTTGAGCTTGATAACTTCCTTCTTGGGCAGCAGATCAAACGTGCCGTCCTCTTCCATGGTGCGAAGCTGCTTTAAGCGGGCGATTCTTCTGCGGATGGTGGTGAAGTTGGTGAGCATACCGCCGAGCCATCTTGCGTTGACATAGAAAGCGCCTGCACGGGTAGCCTCATCCTTGACGGACTCCATCGCCTGCTTCTTGGTGCCGACGAAGAGAACGCTCTTGCCCTCCATGGATAACTCTTTGACGAAGTTGTACGCCTCGTCGAGCTTGACAACGGTCTTCTGCAGGTCGATGATGTAGATACCGTTGCGCTCTGTGAAGATGTAAGGAGCCATCTTAGGGTTCCATCTTCTTGTCTGGTGACCGAAGTGAACGCCGGCCTCCAGAAGCTGTTTCATAGAAACTACTGACATAAGTGTAACCTCCTTAGGTTTAACCTCCGTCGAGGCTGTTATTTTGACAGGAAAACCGCGGAATCTCCTCCGCAGCACCCTACTGTCAAGCCTCAACGTGCGTAATGCCTGAATATTATACTATAATAAAACAAAAAAATCAAGCATTTTTCTGATCAAATGCTTGATTCCTGTCAATAATTTTTCAATTGAATGTCGGTTACATATCGAAGAATCTGACGTAACCGTAAGAGCATACATACTCCTGAGATTCGTGCCACTCGCTGGTGCAGTAGTTAGAAGCGTAGAAAACACGGATGCTGTGCTGTACAGCCGAACCGCCCTGATCGAAAATGTAGCTGACGACCTCGCGCGCGGTCTCGCTGGGAGTGATGGATGTCGAGCCATAGTAGCCGTTCTCGTTGAGAACATCATGAATGTTGCTGTAGCCGCCCTGAACATAGGTATCTCTGATACACTGAGCGACAAGCGCCATGCCTGTGAAACCACAGGAGCCTGCCTCACCCATAATCATACGCTCGGCGATATCTCTCTCGGAATCGGACAGAGAGATGGTGCAGCCGGCATAGCTCGGATCGGGATTGTCGATGCCCATCAAGAAGCCGTAAGCGGCCTCGGCGGTGCCGTAATCAGCATCGGAATCCTCGTAGTATTCTTCATCTGAAGTTGAGCTGCTTTCAGCGGAATCCTCGGAATCGGTATCCTCGGCAGAGTCGGAAGGGGTTGCAGTCTCGGCAGTAGGCTCCTGTGCCTCTGTCGAAAGCGTCTCGGTCTCTTCCTCCTTCGCTTCCTCTTCCTCAAGAGCGATGATCGCGAGCTGCTCGGAAACGGCAGCCTGTGCCTCTTTCTTCGCTTCATCGATCGCGATGGCTCTCTGAGTGAGTACAGCGTCCTCCGCTGCGGGTATATTACTGTTAATAGTCATTTCGGTTTCTGTTTTGGTGGTATCACTTGCAGCTCCTACCTCAGGTGCAAGAATCAGAGTATTTGTGAACAGCAAAGCGATGCAAAGACTGAGCGTGACAAATCGGGTAGATTTTTTCATTACTCTACTCAAAATTCTGCCTCCTTTAATAGTAATCTATCGGTGATCCGATGTGAAATTGACGCAGTTATGGCATAGCCGCGTTTCATTTCGAGACTTATTTAACCATAAAATTACAAGAATTGCAAGTTTGTAACTTTTTCATTTTGATTCTTTAAAAGCATCATAATCGCGTTTTAATTCTATATAAGAATTATTGTTAGTAAATTATATACAATATTCACAATATTAGCTAGTGCAATTTGCTAGGACTCACAAAAATAATTGGTGACAAATTGTTACAAATTTATGACGATTTTTTGCTTTCTTTGGCATTTTTTGCACTGAATTTTCGACTAAAATCGCATCTTCGCCGATGAGACGTATCTTTTCCCACGGGATGTAACATTCTTCGCTGTGACCGAAAAGTCCGAAGAGCCGCGGTCGTCCGTAGGCGATCAGCGCGATGATCTTTGCGCACTTTGTGTCCATCTCCAGATCATCTACATAACCGAGCTTGCAGCCGTTGGCAAAGTTGATCACTTCTTTCTTTTTCAGTTCAGAGAATCGGCAAGGCATATTCATCACCCCTTGCTTCATGATATGCAGTCTATCATAAAAATATTTCAATTATCCGACTTCGGTGTAAATATCCTGTGAACTAAAAGAGCATCTTATGAACCTTATGTAAACAATAAAGCCGCCCTTTCGGACGGCTCTTGAAGCTTTTCACTTATTTTGTTGTGTATTTCAGCATTGCGCCGGCGCTGTCAAAGGAGCTGATCAGCCTGCCGCGTTCATCGCAGGCGCGGACGGTAAAGGTGTACTTTATACCGTTCTTTGCTCCCGTAAAGATATAGCTGTTTGAATCAGTCACGGTGATCTTCTGCCAGCCGGCGGAAGCGATCTTGCAGTAGACGGCATACTTTGCAGCGCCCTTTACCCCATTCCATGTCACATTGATGTGACCTTTGTTATCCTTTTTCACCGCTTTGATACCGGTCGGAAAACGGAAATAATGCAGGGTGACGCCGTTCTTTTCATAGCCGGAGATATACGTTCCGTTACTCTCGAGACAGCGCACGGTGTATGTATACTCTGTATTATTGGCACAGCCGGTATGCGTATAGCTGTTTGTGCTGACGTCAGCGAGTCGCTGCCATGAGGTATCCACACCGGTACGCTTATAGAAAACGCGATACTTCGTGGCGCCTTTCACCGCGCTCCATGACACGTTGACCGCGCCCTGCTTGTTAGTCGCGACGGCTTTGAAGCCGGTCGGAGTCGCAAGGGTCTTTATGAAGGTCGCAGATACAGCAGGTGACGCGTCACTGCTGAACTTGCTGTCGCTGCCGAGACAACGCACCGAGAATCGGTATGCCGTTCCCGCGACGCCTGCGGTGAAGTTATAAGCGGTTTTGGTGGTATCCGTCAGCTTTGTGTAGCTCGTATACTTGCCGCCCTTGACATAGACGCGATATTTCGCCGCTTTCGCGACAGCGTCCCAAGTCACGGCGATCTTGCCGTTAGTGGCAGTCACCTTCGCAGTCGGTGCGAAGGCATGCGATCCCGAGATGCCGTTGCGGATGAAGTCGCTGTCGATCTTTCCCTTACTGTTGATCGCACGGACAGTAAAGGTATATCGGGTTCCATAGACAGCATTCGCAAAGGTGTAGGAAGTCTTTGTGGTATCGGCAAGGGCCTTCCATGAAGTCACGGAGCCGCCCTTGACATAAACGCGGTATTTCGCGGCATTCTCAACTGCTTTCCAGCTGACGGTCATGCCTGCGGCGGAGCTTTTGACCGATGTCAGCCTCGGCGTATCCAGCGCATAGGACGGCAGCTGATATGGTGCAGAGTAGCAGGTCGGATGTGTTCCGGCATAGCTGCTCAGGCTCGCGGTACGATCCCATGTGATCTGGCAGTGGCGGTCAAAATTACATTCACCGATGGTGATGGTATTGCCCGATCTGCCGATGACCATGAAGGTGTGACTCGATACGGTTCCGGAAAACACTGAAGTATGGGTATAAACAATGACGTCGCCGGGCTTGCATTTTTTGATATCACCGATTTTCCAGTCATAAAAATAGGAACCATAAACGTCATGGGCGATTTTCAGCGCAAAGCCGTAGCACTGCATTGCATAGTCAAAGATATTGCAGGTATACTCCCCTACCGGCGTTGAAACTGAATGAGAGTAGCATGGATGCCATGTATAACCGTCGGGATTGTTTTTGGTATATTCATCTCTTTTTCCGCTTGTCTGGATCACCTGGTGATTCCAGTATGCGCCCTGAGGGAATTTCTGCATCAACGCCTGCAGGGATAAGCCGCTGCCGGTCTCGGCGAGTTCCATCTGAGCAGCTTCTTCTGCAAGGTCTGCGGTATGTGCGGATGCCGTCAGCGGGAATACAGAGATCATCGCGATCAGCATCAGCACAGATAGAATAATGGATAAACTTTTCTTAGGCATAAGTCGTCTCCGTAATGCAGTATGGTCACCGGCAAATTAATCCGGTGACCTGAATAATGATTTAATAGCCGTGAGCTTCCTTGAGCATCATATCCTTGACCTTCATCAGTCGAGTCTGGGTACTGCGCTCATTCTCATCGAGCTTGCGGGTGATATAGCGGATCTGCTCCTGTGTTTCGGGGATCATGACATGCTCGAGCGCATTGACGCGGCGTCGGGTCTTTTCGATCTCATCAGCCATAAGCTGACAGGATTTCTCGATCTGAGCGAGCTTGATCAGGTCAGGCAGGACATCCGCGAGGGATTTCACCGCATCGTCCAGATCGGAAGAGGTAAACGCAAAGCCATAGGAATAGATGTCGTTCGGGTCGGGCGTACGGGTATCATAGTCAAAGACAGGAATATCGACGCTCATGACGTTGCGCGTGGAAGTGCTGACATAGACCTCCTGCTTCGGCGCAAGGAGAGCGGCTTTGAGCGATTCTTCATTCATGGACGCCTTTGCCAGAACGAAGTTGGAATTCGCCCTGCGGATTTTCTCCTCCACTTCCATTCTCAGCGCGCGGTTCTCGCGAACCATCTCGAGAAATCGCCGCATCAGCTCGTCGCGCTTATCCTTCAGAAGCTTGTGTCCGCGGGTCGCGGTATTCAGTTTTTTCTTCAGGCGCGTAAGCTCCATGCGGGTGGGATTCACCTGTTTGACTGCCATAATATCATCCCTTAGTTGATAGTTGGTGGTTGGTAGTCGGTAGTTAACGGATCATCTTCCAAGTAACTGCCGACGAAAAGCCATTAACTATTTATCGTAATACATATCGAGGTACTTGTCGTCGATACGCTTCAGCTCGGATCTCGGGAGGATCCTCAGAAGCTCCCAGCCGAGGTCGAGGGTCTCTTCGATCGAGCGGTTCTTCTCATAACCCTGGGAAACATATTCCTTCTCGAAACGGTCGGCGAATTGCGCGTACAGCTTGTCGATATCGGTCAGAGCGGACTCGCCGAGAATGACCATCAGCTCCTTTGCGTCCTTGCCGCGCGCATAAGCGGAGAACAGCTGGTTCATGGTGTTCGCGTGATCGGCACGGGTCTTGCCCTCGCCGATACCCTTGTCCTTGAGTCGGGACAGCGACGGAAGTACGTCGATGGGCGGCGCGATGTTCTTGCGGTACAATTCACGCGAAAGGATAATCTGACCCTCGGTGATGTATCCGGTCAGGTCGGGGATCGGGTGAGTCTTGTCATCCTCGGGCATGGTCAGGATCGGGATCAGGGTGATCGAGCCGTTCTTGCCCTTCTGACGACCTGCTCTCTCATAAAGGGTTGCGAGATCGGTATACATATAGCCGGGATAGCCGCGGCGTCCGGGAACCTCTTTACGGGCAGCGGAAACCTCACGCAGCGCGTCGGCATAGTTGGTGATATCGGTCATGATAACCAGAACGTGCATATCCGCCTCAAAAGCGAGATACTCGGCGGCGGTCAGCGCCATTCGCGGAGTGGAAATACGCTCGATAGCAGGGTCGTTCGCCAAGTTGACAAACATGACGGTTCTGTCGATCGCACCGGTCTCCTTGAAGCTCTCGATGAAGTAGTTGGATTCCTCAAAGGTGATACCCATGGCGGCGAATACGACCGCAAACTGCTCGTCGGTACCGCGAACACGCGCCTGGCGCGCGATCTGAGCCGCAAGCTGTGCATGAGGCAGACCGGACGCCGAGAAGATCGGAAGCTTTTGACCTCTGACGAGGGTGTTCAGACCGTCGATCGCGGAAACGCCTGTCTGGATAAACTCCTGCGGATAGTTTCTGGCATAAGGATTCATCGGCAGGCCATTGATATCCATGCGCTTGACGGGCAGAATGTCGGGACCGCCGTCAATGGGCTTGCCCATACCGTCAAATACGCGGGAGAGCATGTCGGTGGACACGCCCAGCTCCATGGACTTGCCGAGGAAACGCACCTTGGAATTGGAGAGGTTGATGCCGGCAGCGGAGTCGAACAGCTGGACAAGAGCATCCTCGCCGTTGATCTCCAGAACCTTACAGCGTCTGACCTCACCGGAGGCGAGTTCGATCTCACCGAGGTCGTTGTAATTAACGTCGCTGACGCCCTTGACGAGCATCAGAGGACCTGCTACTTCTTCAATTGTCCTGTATTCCTTCGGCATGCTTACTCATCCCCCTTCTTGACGATATCGTCGATGTCGATATCGAGGTTGTAGAGGATATCCTCGAAGTTCTTGTCGATCTCATCCTCTTTAACATATTTGAATCTGCCGATACGCTCACGGATCGGCATGTTGATCATCAGATCAAGGTTCGCGCCCTTGTCGAGAGCGGCAGTGGTCTTATCGAAGAACGCAAGTACCAGCTCCATCATCCTGTACTGCTTTTTCAAGGTGGAATAGGTGTCGGTCTCGTGGAAGGCGTTCTGGTGCAGGAAGTCCTCGCGGATCGAACGGGCGGCTTCGAGCTTCAAGCGATCGGTCTTAGACAGTGCGTCCATACCGACGAGCTTGACGATCTCCTCGAGTTCGCTCTCCTCCTGCAGGAGGTGCATGATCCTCGCGCGAAGATCCATCCAGTCGTCGGCGACGTTCTCCTTGTACCAGTTCGCCATGGTATCCACATACAGCGAATAGGAGGTCAGCCAGTTGACAGCCGGGAAATGGCGCTTATACGCAAGACCCGCGTCGAGTCCCCAGAACACCTTGACGATTCTCAGGGTCGCCTGAGAAACAGGTTCGGAGATATCGCCGCCGGGAGGCGAAACCGCACCGATAACGGAAAGGGAGCCTTCCTCATCGTCGGAGCCTAGAGTGATGACGCGACCGGCTCTCTCATAGAACTGAGCGAGTCGGGAGCCGAGGTACGCGGGGTAACCCTCCTCACCGGGCATTTCCTCCACGCGACCGGACATCTCGCGCAGAGCCTCCGCCCAGCGGGAGGTGGAGTCCGCCATCAGCGCGACGGAATAGCCCATGTCGCGGAAATACTCGGCGATGGTGATACCGGTGTAGATGGACGCCTCTCGCGCCGCAACAGGCATATCGGAGGTATTGGCTATCAGCACGGTGCGTTCCATCAGGCTGTGACCGGTCTTAGGGTCAATCAGCTCGGGGAACTCGTTGAGAACGTCGGTCATCTCGTTGCCGCGCTCTCCGCAGCCGATGTAGACAACGATGTCAGCCTCAGCCCATTTTGCAAGCTGATGCTGTACAACCGTTTTGCCTGAGCCGAACGGTCCGGGAACAGACGCAACGCCGCCCTTGGCGATTGGGAACAGTGTATCGATAACACGCTGACCGGTGATCAGCGGCATATCGGGAGATAATTTCTTTTTATAGGGTCTGCCGATTCGGACAGGCCACTTCTGCATGAGGGTCAGCTCATGAACGTTGCCGTTTTCATCCTCGAGAGTGGCGACGGTATCGGTGACGGTGAATTCGCCGCTTCTGATCTCCTTGATCATACCCTTGACCTTTGCGGGAACCATGATCTTGTGCAGAACGATCTCGGTCTCCTGAACGGTACCGATCACATCGCCCGACTCGACCTTATCGCCGACCTTGGCGGTCGCCTTGAACTGCCATACCTTATCGCGTTTTAAGGCGGGTACGGAAATTCCGCGGCTGAGATTGTTGCCGCTGACCTTCATGATATCATCCAGCGGTCGCTGGATACCGTCGTAGATGCTCTCGATCAGACCGGGTCCGAGTTCAACGGAGAGCTGATTGCCGGTCGATACGACAGGCTCGCCGGGTCCGAGACCCGAGGTTTCCTCATATACCTGGATGGACGCGAGATCACCGTGCATCTCGATGACTTCGCCGACAAGGTTCATCTTCGACACATGCACAACGTCGAACATATTGCACTCGCGCATTCCTTCCGCGATAACAAGCGGTCCGGCGACCTTCTTAATGACTCCAGTACTCATAGAATATCATTCCTTTATGTTAGTTGGTGGTTGGTAGTTGGTGGTTGGCGGACAACTGATTAACTACCAACCAATAACTATCAACAAATAGCTATTCACTAAATATGTCGCTGCCGACAGCCTTTTCCACCGACTTGCGCACAGCGGAAAGTCCCTCGCCCGTATTGCCCGATACACCGGGAATCAGAATGATCGCGGGCGACGGCTGAGCCTTGTACTTCTCGATCTCTTTATCGAGCAGAGAGGCGGCAGCCTCGGTGATATAGATTATGCTGTAGCTCTGGCTCTGGCACAGCTTCTTGAACAGGGGGACGTTATCCTCGTGATAGTTGATAAAATAGGTATCCAGTCCAAGAGCCGCAAAACCGTAGATGCTTTCCTTGTCCCCTATGACAGCTATCTTAGACATACATCATCCTCAATCTTTCTTTGATCACTTCGTCGGACAAGCCGTTGAGCTTTGCCGACAGAATCATGCGGACCGCTTTGATCTCGTTCTCACGCGCAATCAGATACGCCACGATCGGTCCGATGCTGAACGGCTCCCACTTCTGGGGCTTCATCTCGTTGGTGATGCGGTCGTCGCACCACTTTTCAAACGCGGACATAGATACGCGAATCGCGGGAACAGCATCGCTGTAGCGCGTGTCCTCAAGGTACTTCAACACATCCTCATAGCCGAGCGAAGCCGCGGTCGCCAAACGTTCGATATCGAGCGTTTCACAGGGCGCCATCGCGCGGGTGATGAAATCGAGGCGTTTCTTAGTATGAGCAGATCGGACAGCGATCTTGATATCCGCCGAGGCGACAAACAGCTCACAATACAGGCGAATGATCTCCTCATCGCTCGCTTTACCGAGCTTGTAGACATATTCCATGCACGCCTTGTCGATGATGATATCGCACAGCTGACCGTCGGAGGTCTGCAACAGCGTTGTCATCGCCTCCCGCGCGGGTTCGATCAGGAACTCGGGCAAGGAGTTATATTCACGCTTCGAGATCGCCTCATAAATGCTCTCGGGCGTCACGGTCGCGTTGCGGATGAACATATCGTCGGGCTTTATATCACGGGTGATCGCCTTGATCGACACCTTGAGGTTGTGAAAATCGTTCGGCACAAGGAAGAAATCAAAGTTCGACTTTTCGGGTACGATCTCGTTGATAAACGCCCACATGCGCTCGCTCTCGCGGCGCAGCAGCTCATCGGGATCATCGGAAGAGGTGTTATCTCCCCAACCCTTGTCCTTTAACAGTCGGATGACCGAATCCACATCCTTTGCCGAAAGGAGCGCACTCAAATCAGCGTCGGAAAGCAGCTTATTCTCGCGGAATCTGATTCGCGCGACAGCATAAGTATAATCCTGCTGCATAGTAACTCCTTTCTCAGAAGAGGAGCTTGCCTGCTCGGTCGGAAAGATTATCCGCTTCACTCATGAAGATGGAGTCGAAAGAGCAGTTCTCCTCGATGCCGCCGTAGCTGAGGATAAAACCAGCGTCGATGGCGGCAGCTTTATCGGAAAGCGTGAGCTTTCCCCCTGATACCGAATTGATTCTGTCGATGAACCCCGCAGGCAGACGGTCGAGATCCTTCTGTCCGAAGGAGATCACGCCGTCCTTTTCCTGAGAATTCTTTTCGATCATCTTCAGTATCAGTTCAAAATACTTGTTGTCGGGCAGGGCTTTAGCAGCCTCCAGCCCTTTTTTCAGCATATCGCTGATGATGCTCTGCTTGGTATACAGCGCGACCTTTCTCTCCTCGAGCGACGCCGAGGATTCACCGCGTTTTTCGATGTCGGCGATCCTTGCCGCAGTCTTACTTCTGCCGTCGGCGGTGATTTCCTCCGCCTTCACCTTCGCTTCGGTGAGGATTTTGTCGGACTTTGCGCGCGCTTTGAGTATGATGTCGTCGCATACCGCTTTGGTATCACTCTCGATCTGCTGAATGATCTTATCGATACCTGCCATAGTACACTCCTGTTTACTGCATTCCGGCGATACCGAAGATCGCAAGGATGGAGATCAGGAGAGCGAGGATCGCGTAGGTCTCGACCATCGCGGGCAGGATGATCGCCTTACCCATCTGGTCAGGCTTCTTGGCAACGGTGCCGATGCCGGCGACCGCACACTTGCTCTGGTAGATCGCGGACCACAGACCTGCAAATGCGATCGGAAGTGCGGATGCAAAATACAGCATGCCCTGCAGAACGGAGATATCCTTCGGCTCGCCGATCAGACCAACGTTACTGAGAATCAAAAAGCCTACCAGAAGTCCGTAGATACCCTGGGTTGCGGGAAGGAGCTGGAAAATCAGGACTTTACCGAAGAGCGAAGGCTCCTCAGCGAGAACGCCTGCTGCCGCTACGCCGGCTCTGCCGACGCCGATCGCGGATCCGATGCCCGCCATTAAGGTCGCGAGTGCCGCGCCGAGCAGCGCGAAGAATAAACCTGAGTTATTAAAGAATTCTGACATGTTAGATTTCCTCCTTGACTGTATAATGCTTTGTATTGATTTTGAATGGTTTGAATTCTCTGCCGCCGCCCGTATAGAACTTGCCGAAGAATTCAACGAATTGTAGCCTGTTGGTATGAACATACGCGCCGAGCGCGTTGATTCCGATATTCAGTCCGTGACCGATGATGAAGATCAGGGTGAACATGATAACGCCGATCACTCCGTCGCCCATCATGGAGCCGATCTGGTTGAACACCTGAGCGATAACGCCGGTCGCAAGACCGAGCGCGAGCAGTCGGCTGTAGGACAGGATATCGCTGAGATAGCCGGTCGCGCCGTAAAGACCGTAGGCGCCCTTTAAGAGTCGCTTAACAGGGTTCTTGCTCTCTCTGCCGGCGAAGAACAGGATCAGCACCGCGCCGACAAGCGCCATATATCCGCCGATGGTCATGAAGATCGGCGGCAGAACGAAGCCCGCGATATTGCCCATCATATCCATCGAGAGAAGCGCGAGTATCGCGCCGCCCACCAGAAGGTACCAGCTGACAACGTCGTACAGAACAGCGAGATACTGTTTGTGCTTGATATCGTTATACGCCATGATCGCTAGTCCCGCGAACAGGTGGATGATTCCGAGCAGGAATGAGAACATCAGCATCTGCATCGGATTCGTGACAGGATTGAACCATATCGGCGTGACCAGTCCCGGGATGTTCGGCGGAGCGGTATGGAAGAAGGTGTTGGAGATGACCGCTACGGCGTCGCCGAAAAACGAGCCGAACAGCAGTCCCCAGAAGGTAGTCGAAACACCGCACCAGAAGAACATCTTCATCGAGCGCCTGAGTCCCGGCTCCATGTTCTTGAACTTCTTCAAGAGGATGCCGCATGCGAGCGCCATGACAATGCCGTAGCCCGCGTCGGAGAACATCATGCCGAAGAAGATATAGTAGAAAATCGCCATGATGGATGTGGGATCCGCCTCGTGACGGTCGGGATAGCTGTAGGACGCCAGAACCGATTCGGTCGGCTCGGCAAACTTATTGTTTTTGAGCTTGACGGGGGTTTCAGCCGTGTCGCTGTATTCAAGCTCCACCTCGGCATCGTAATGTGTTTCAAGATATTGTTTCAGATCAGCAGCGTCCTCCTCAGCGATATAGCCGCTGAGAATAAAGGTATTGTTCGAGGTCGCGATATCGTCAAACGCCTTGTAACGCTCGGACTTCATCACGAAGTAGTCCTCGAGGAACTCGAGCTGCGGATAATACTTGCCGTATGCCTTGATGTTGTTCTCAGCTTCAAGGATCCTGCCGTCGCGGTTGCTCAGATGCTTATTGATCTGCTTCTCACGTGTTTGAGGCGCTACGGGAGATACATAGGACGGATATTCAAAGCCGATCCTTCTCAAAGCATCGGAGACCGCCTCTGCATCCTGTTTCAGGCACAGGATAAACACGCAGGTCTGGTTCTCGTCGCTCGAGATGATCTCAACGTCGACCCCCTCGATCTCGGGGATCAGCTCGGCAAGCTCCGTTGTGATATCCGTTGAGTTTTTCTTCGAAGCAAACTTGCCGATGAACGCGGCGGTCGTCGCGGTTCCCGTGAAGGTCATCGGAACATCGAGACTCAGCCACGGTTTGATCGATTCGAGCTGAGCCTGATACTTGATCTTCTCCGCCTCGTTCATGTCGATATTCTTTTGGTACGATATGATATCGTATGCGATACGAAGGGTATCCTGTGTGTCGTCCACCATCTTATTGTATGCATCGGCGGACAGAGGCTCGCGTCCCTTAAAGGAGGATAAAAGTCCTTTCTTCTGCGGAACGTATCGGGCGAGTATCTCGCGCGCGTCGGCTGCGGTCGCCGCTGAGCGGTTATACTGCGCCTGCAGCGGTGAGGTGTCCTCCTTGAAGAACACGCTGTCCTCGAGATCGACGTTCTCGATCTGTACTACGCCGCGCCGCTGGAGCGTTTCCAGGATATCCTTGCAGTACTTGATCAGCGCATAGATATGGATGCGCTGCATTTTGAGCATTGCCATAAATGCCCTCCTTACTGCTATATGGACAAATGATTATTGTGTCAGTGTTTCCTCGATCAGCTTGTTGATGACGTTCTGTCTGAGCTTCATGGTTTTGTCCCTCAGGGCGTCGGCGCTTTCCTGAGCCTTTGAGCGGCGTTCGGCGATGAGAGCGTCGGCTTTCGACTGAGCCTGTGCCGCCTGTGCATTTTCATCGACGGCTGCCTGCGCTTTCGCGTCGGCGATCAGGCTGTCTGCTTCCTTCTGTGCTTCGTCAAGGATTGCCTTCGCCTGCAGCTCCGCGTTGTCGCGGGCTTCGTTCGCCGCGGTCTCTGCCGCTTTCACCCTATCTATTGTGGACAGTGCCATAGTATCACCACCATATAATGTATTCTCTAATATAATAAACGCAAACGGTGCAATAGTCAAATGTTTTTTGACCTGATTTGTTCAAAAATTAAACAATCATCTGCTTTTGTCATCATTTTTTCGCGTAAGAATCAGCTTTGTTTCAAATGTCATCCGATTGTTTCATAATCGTGATCTTTTCCCGAAAAGTGATCAGATATTTGCGGCATCAGCGGATTTTGACCGTGATCTTACAAAATGGCGCATGACTTCTTTGACAGAACATGCGGAGATCATATGCCATAATAGCACTATCGGAGGGATGCCTACGGTAGTCTATGTCGATGTTCTGCTGTTTATCAATACCATCCTCACCTACGCGGTGCTGGTCACCGTAGAGAAGCTCTTCAAGCGTAGCACCCGTCTTTGGCGGCTGATCACCTCGGCGTTCGTCGGGTCGCTGTTTTCGCTGTTGATCTTCTCGGGGATCGACAGCTTTCTGTTCTCGATGGCGATCAAGGTCATCTCTTCCCTGTTGATCACGGTGATCGCGTTTCCCTTTGTCGGCAGACGGGAGTTCTTCAAAACCACACTGGCGACCGTCGGCGTGAGCGTCGTCTACAGTGGGATGTTCATCCTGTTCTATCAGCTCTTCAAACCGCCCAATATGCTGATCATGAATGACATCGTCTACTTTGAATTCAACCCGCTCGTCATGATCGGATTCACAGCGGTCATCTATCTACTGATTACATTATTCCATAAATTATTCCATGAAAGAATTAAAAACACGGTCGTTGATTTGAACATCGCAGTCAACAATCAGGAGATCTCCTGCATCGGCAAGGTCGACACCGGATGCAATCTCACGGAACCGTTCTCGGGTTCTCCGGTCATTATAGTAGACGAATCTCTGTATCGCCTTGACGATACCACGCCCCGTCGAGTCATCCCCTATACGTCAGTCGGCGGCTCGTCGATCCTCTATGCCGTCAAGGCAGAAAAGGTTATCATTGATCACAAGCCGATCGACAAGGCTGTCTACATAGCCGTCCATCGGCTGAACGATCAAAACATACAGGCAATTATCAATTCAGAAATCATAAAGGTGATGTAACCATGCAGTTTCTGCGCAATATCATTTTCAAGATCCGCTTCATCCTGCTGTCAAACAGCGTCTATTATATCAGCAACTCGGGCGCCCTGCCCCCTCCCCTGACCAAGGATGAGGAGGAGATCATCATGGATCAGATCAGAGCGGGTGACGAGAAAGCGCGCGAGCCGCTGATCGTTCATAACCTCAGGCTGGTCGTCTACATCGCGAAAAAGTTCGAAAACGCAAACGTGAACATCGAGGATCTGATATCCATCGGGACGATCGGGCTGATCAAGGCGGTCAACACCTTCTCGCCCGACCGCAATATCAAGCTCGCGACCTATGCCTCGCGCTGTATTGAAAACGAGATCCTGATGTTTCTCAGAAAAACCAGTCAGAGCAAGTATGAGATCTCGATCGAGGAACCGCTCAGCACCGACTGGGACGGCAACGAGCTGCTGCTCAGTGATGTGCTGGGCAGCGACAGCAACACCGTCAGCACCGATATCGAGCAGGAGGTGGAAATCAACCAACTGATGGAGGCGGTGTCAAAGCTGAATACTCGCGAGGCGATGATCATGGAGTTGAGGTTCGGACTGAACGGCAACAAGGAGCATACCCAGAAGCAGGTAGCCGATCTCCTCGGGATCTCTCAGTCATATATCTCCCGCCTCGAGAAGAAGATCATCCGAAAGCTGAAAACGGATCTCGAAAAGTACATATAATATGTAAAGCAGGTACTGTATCGGTACCTGCTTTCTCATTAAATAAAACTGCTGTTGTCATCGACGGTCTCATCGTTGTGTTCGCCGCCGTCCGCGCTGTTATCATCGGAATCGTTGTCAACGTTATCCCCGAGCTTGTCGTCATCGATGTTGTCGCCGTCATAGTCGTCATCATTTTCGTCGTCGATCACGCCGTTTTCGATCATCTCGTCCATGTTGACGAGTGTCGGCGCTTCGGTCGCGTCCTCTCCGATCATGCCGTTCTGATCATCTTCGGTCTTGCCGAAGGTCTCGGCATCCTTCTTGATATCATCGACGACCTCGGACGCTTTGTCAGACACATCCTCAGCCGCGCGCTGTACACAACCGCAAAGCATCGCTCCGAGGAATACAGCCGCGCATAATAATGAAACGAGTCTTTTCATAATCATATCTCCTCAAAAAAATATTACCGCTACAAACATGTAACGGTAATAGTATTATCAGAAGTTTCCTGATTATGAAATTATTCTGTGATATCCCTGAGAGAAATCGTGTTCTCGCTGATCTTCTTGCCGTTTTCGTCATACTTCGACACGGCAATCGTATCGTCGGGCATATAGTGCATCAGCACGGTGGAGCCGTCGGACAGCTCCTTGCAGACGAACTTGATATCTCCCTCGGCGGTCAGGCGAACGCCGTTGCCCTCGGGCTTATTGTTGCGCCAGTTGCCGACATGGATGGAACCGTCGTGGGAGCTGACGCCGACGCCGACGCCGTGGCGGGCGTTCTCGAGCCAATCTCCGGTATAGCACAGCGAGCCGTTCTTGTAGAAATAGGAACCGTTGCCCGAACGCTTGTCGTTGAAGTAATGCCCCTCATAGGCGGTTCTGCCAAGCTCGGTGAGCGTGCGGCCGTAACCGGAGCGGTTGCCGTTGTCGTCAAGCTCGCCGTAATAGCTGTAGATCGCGCCGTCAGCCATGATGCGCTTGTCGGGTTCGTTCTCAGCCTTATCGCGTTCGGACTCTTCTTTCTCAGGCTCGACAGCCGTGTCAGGCTCAACCGATTGCGTTTCGGTCTCAACTGGTTCATCCGCGGTTTCTTCGGATTGCTCTTCATCCGTTTCTGCCGACTCTGATACAGGCTCAGCCTGTTCGGGTTCGGCGACTGTTTCGACTTCTGTCACCTCTGCGGCAGTTTCCTCGATGACCGCTTCGACAGGCTCATAGGGCTCCGCCTTTTCCTCAACGATCGGCTCAGGCTCGACGACCTCGGAATCCTCCTGCATGCTGAACGCCATCGCGCGGGTAATATCAAGCGACGAGGAAAGGTTGCGCTTGACGTTGAAGTCCGTTGCCTTGATCTTGTCAAGCAGCGGCGTTGCTTCGACAAAGGTCTCTTCCTTTATCGCTGCCAATTCCTGTTCGCATTTTTCTTTAAAAGCATTAAACTCAGATAGCTGTTCATCGGACAGGAAGCGCACCACGCCGCGATCGGTGGACGCGACGGCGGTATAGCTGTCAAACTCCTTCTCCATGCGCTCGGCGATCCTCACGTCGGCGATCTCGGGTTCCTCAAACAGCGGTGTGGGCTGCGGATTGGTTTTTACCGAATAGAGGATGCACAGCCCACCCTGCGCCTTGCGCGGCTCGAGCGTGTGCTTGACGACGCCGGTCGCGGTATCGAAATACTCGCCCTTTAACAGCGTATGGTGCTTCGAGAACAGCAGGCGTTTTGTCAGCGCGTCGCCCTCATAGAAGTAGATATAATACTTGCCGTTGTCGGAAAGCATGACCTCCTGCACGGTCTTGCCGTCAGGATTCTTGACCACCCATTTCATGGGCTTCTCCTTCTCTATCGCATAGTCATAGGAGAAAGAACTCGATTCGCTGTTCTCGGTGATCCTGTCCCTGATCCGCTGAAAGGAACGGAAGTAGGATTCACGAACGCCTGTCAGCAGATCGCCGGACAGATCGGTGTCATCAACGTCTTTCAGACAAAAGTTAAAAAAGTACTGAATACTCATTTCCTAAACCCCGGTGTAACGAAAAGCGGTTGTGCCGAACGCGCAACCGCATTTCCAGTCATTGTTAGATAGACGCCTCCATGGCGATCTCATAGAGATGGGTGTCGAATTCACGCGGCATATCAAGCGCCTCGGTGATATCGTAGTTGACGATCTTGCCCGCCTTGTAGGCGATAACACGGTTGCCGATGCCCTTTTCGAGCAGGTCGACAGCCTCGACGCCCATCGCGGTCGCCATCATGCGATCGCGCAGGGTCGGCGAACCGCCGCGCTGAACGTGACCGAGGATGGTCGCGCGGGACTCGATGCCGGTGCGCTTCTCGATATACTTCGCGAGATCCTCAACACCGCCGACGCCCTCGGCGACAACGATGATGAAGTGCTTCTTGCCGGTACTCTTCTGTTCATAGATCTTCGCGATGACATCCTGTTCGATTTCGTGCGGGATCTCGGGAACAAGGATCGCGGTCGCGCCGACAGCGATACCGGTCTGCAGCGCGATATCGCCGCAGCGTCTGCCCATGACCTCAACGACCGAGCAGCGATCGTGGGACTGAGCGGTATCACGGATCTTATCGACCATTTCCATCGCTGTGTTCATCGCGGTGTCAAAGCCGATGGTGTAATCCGAGCAGGCGATATCATTATCGATCGTGCCGGGAATGCCGACACAGGGGATGCCGAGATTCGAGAGAGCGCGAGCGCCCTTGAAGGAACCGTCGCCGCCGATGACGACCAAGCCTTCGATATCGAGGCTCTTACAAATATCCGCCGCCTTCTGCTGACCCTCGGGAGTGGTCATAGCCTTACAGCGCGCGGTATAGAGAAGCGTACCGCCGCGTCCGATGATATCGGAAACGGAACGCAGGTTCATCTCGGTCGCTTCACCGCGAAGCAGACCGTGGTAACCCCTCGAGATACCGTAGACCTTGAAACCTCTGTGGATACCGGCGCGGACGACCGCGCGGACAGCCGCGTTCATACCGGGAGCGTCGCCGCCGCTGGTGAGTACTGCTAAAGCCTTAGACATAATCAATTCCTCCTCATTCAATACAGGAAATTAAATACATATTTATTATAATACAAACCGTCGACAATAATCAAGTGTTTCGCACAAATTAAGCGACCGGAATTCTTATTTTAAGATGACATTCTCGTCACCGAGCTGATATTTCAGCTCGCCGAGCATGGTGTCGTTGAGGGAAGCCCAAAGCGACACAGGCGCCAACATCTGGGCTTTCGTATCGCTCAGATAGAAGATGACCTTGGTATTGCCGCGGAAAATCTCGAGAATATTCTTCGCCTTGAGATACTCGCGCGACTCGAGAGATCGGACTTTCAGATAGAGTCGCGGCTCTCGCACAGGTTGTTCGGGTGTACCGTATATCGGTCGATGATCCGCCTGTACCGGCTCATATTTCAGCTGTGATGCGGGCGGCAGCGCGATAATCTTCTCCGCGATCACGCGGGGTTCTTCTTCCTCCTTCATGCTGAGCGTGCCGTCGATTTGAACAACTGCTCCGACATAGATTGCCGAGCCGCACTGCTCCAGCACATTTGGGAACACGATCACCTCGCACGAGCCGTATCTGTCCTCGACATTCACAAACGCCATCATCTTGTTGGACTTCGTGATCTGGCTCTTGTTCTTCGTGACGGTCGCAAGCAGACGGATCTTTGCGCGGTCACGGTACTTTCCGTTTTCGGTATCCAGCACCTCGCTGAGCATATCGGCGTGAATATGGCGGGCGAATTTCGCGTATTCATCCATCGGGTGACCGCTCAGGTACATTCCCGCCATTTCCTTTTCCTGATTGAGCAGTTCGGCAAGCGGGAACTCGTCCATCGG
>JAFSRK010000029.1 GCA_017446165.1 Ruminococcus sp. | reverse complement strand
GTTCTGATGATCTCGCGGCTGTTCTCCACGCTCGTATGCACCGGCCATCCCGCAATGGGCCCGACACGGTCATCCCGCGCGTATTCATATAAGCTCTCCGCGTCCGAATCTGCCCACGGACGGAGGATCAAACGCTCTGTGTATAATATCATTTGATTGATTCTCCTGTTCTCTCTGTGATCGTTACGGCAACAGTGTCGCCGTAGGTCTTTCCGATTGCCTTGCGAATCTGCTTGGTAACGCCGATCACATAACAGATGTTGCCGTCGGCGTCATTCACACCCATGTTGACGATACTGCCGTCATAGGGCACGCCGTCGAAGGCAGCATGGACTTTCACCCTGCCCTTGCCGAACTCCTCGCGGATGTCATAGGGGAAGATGATATACGCCGCGTCCATATCGGGATTCTGCTGTATCACCGCGTCGAAGCGGTATTCTTTACCCTTCATAAATCTACTCCTGACAGGTGATAAGAATCGTCGATCAATGTGATCTTTTCTCCGCTTTTTTCAAAGCCGTCGATATATCTGTGATTATCTGCTTTCAGGCTCTCGATCGTGCAGTAACTGTCATCCAATCTTTGCTCGATATCCGAGGCGTGCCCGATGATCTCATCAAAATGCGCGTCGATATACGCGTCCGTCATGCAAAGGCAGATAAAGCGGATCGACGGCAGGTATCGGTCGTCAAAATCCCGTCTCCAATCGAACGGAATATAACAGCCCTCGACGATCAGGTTTTGGTCGTTCTCGACCGCGGTCTTTATCATCTCGCGTACGATCGGCCAGAGGTACGCTGTGAGCGTGGCGTCATCGTCCATTGGCGTCAGGTCGGTATTTCCGCTGCGGATCGAGCCCATCTTCAGATGGTCGATCGACAGATACGGATAGTGATATTTTTCGAGCAGCTTCTGCGCCAGCACCGTTTTGCCGGTATGTGATGCTCCTGTAATCAGTACAATCATTGCCTTGCCCTCAGCTCTTTTGTGTGGTTAATTTATCGACAAACGCGGTATTCGTAAATGATCTGTCGCTAAACCGTCATGTGTATCGGTGCTTTCGTTATTTGAATCGGTTCCTCGTGTTCATATAGATAAGTCCGATTATCAAAGAAACAACAAACATTGCCTGTCCTATCCATATCAGCAACTTAAAGTTCAGAATATCGCTCAACGCCGAAATGATAAAGCATCCGGCAAGAACAAACATGAATACAGCCATTGCTTTCAACAGCTTTTTTTCATCTATACCCGCCTTTTCTTCCGGAGAAGCCGTATTATATCCAGCTATCAGATCAGCGCCTTTACCTGATAAAAAAATAATTCCCAGAACAATGAACCCTGCGGCAACGGCGAGAAAAACTACAACTATCATTTTTACCTCCGCAAATCCGGTTTGCTATCCATTCTTCAACTTCTCGGCAGATGGATTCCTCACTGCTTGGCGTTTATCTCATAACTATGCTTGGCGATCTCCGCGATCAGATCGAGCGGGATATCCTGATCGTGAGGGAATTGGATTGCGCCCTTGCTTGTCTTGTATCCATTGAGCTTATCGGCGAATTCCTCCACCATTTCCGACCCGGGATAGATTCCGATGTGCTTTTTGTACGCGGCAAAATGAATGATGTTCCTGCCTTTTCTAAAGGTCGGCATCTGCCACGAGATACATTCCTCCGCATCGGGGATCGCCGTGCGAATGGTATCGTAAACCAGAAGCAATCGCGGACGGATCGCCTCATCCTTTTCGTTGATATAATCTGAGATGGTCATGTTCATTCTCCTGAAAGTGATGCAGATAGGTTCAAATGCTCAGCTCGAGATCCGCTTTCATCGTCTTGTCAAGGCACAGGCGCACGTTCCGCATATCGCTGGATTCGACGAAGCGTTCCGCATCATCCTGTGACATTCCTGTTTTCATCTTCCTGCGGATCAGCCGCCCGCGGAGCATTTCCTCGTCTGCTGTGAGCGAGATCGTGTAGTCTGCGTATCGGGACAGGTTGCGCCAACCGTCCGCATCGAGCAGGAGGTAATTTCCTTCAAGCAACACGATGTCGGCGTCGATGGTGATCGCATCGTCCACGGGATCGTGGAGCTGTCGGTCATAGTGCGGCCAACGGCAGATGTTGCCTTCTGTCACTTCCCTGATCTTCCTCGTGAGGGCGTCCAGATCGAAGGTGATCGGCGCGCCCTTGATGCTTGCCATCGGAACGCTCTTTCCGTCGACCTCGACCGTGTGCGTCAGCAGATATTCCTGCCTGAGATGGAAGCCGTCCATCCCGACCGCCTGTAATCGTTTCTCCGGGATGACAGACCTCGCCAGATGCTCCAAGAAGCTGACCAGCGTGCTTTTGCCGGTCGCGGGAGGAGCCGTGAGCATCACGAGGATGCGCCGCTGTTTCTCATGATGCAGTTGTGCCAAGTGCATGAGTAGCGGGATGAATACTTCGTTGACGGTCGTATCGCTGTATGACGCGTTGACTGTTATCCCGTTGATATCAGCTACATATTTCATAACAGTTTTCGTTACCAATTCTCATATCGGCGATTCTGGTTGATCGCCGCGATCCGCTGCATCTCCTCGTCGCTCAGTTCGAAGTCAAAGATGTCGTAGTTT
This sequence comes from Ruminococcus sp., assembly GCA_017446165.1. Lineage (GTDB taxonomy): Bacteria > Bacillota > Clostridia > Oscillospirales > Acutalibacteraceae > Ruminococcoides. The sequence continues at coordinate 7,191 of JAFSRK010000029.1, read as the reverse complement.
TCCGCAATGTGGTCGGGATTGCTTGACCCGGGTATCGCGATAAAGCCCGCCTGCAAATGCCATCGGAGGATGATCTGCGCGGATGTTTTTTCATGCGACTGAGCGATCGCCGTGATCGTTTCGTTATTGAAGTTTTCCGAGGTGTGTCCTCTGCCTCCGAATGGATACCATGACTCGACCACGACGCCGTACTTCTTGACATACTCCCGCAGGGCGGTATTTTGATAATAGATATGGTTCTCGTTCTGTATCACGGCAGGCGTGATCTCGGCATAAGACATGACCTCATCGAACGCCTCGGGTGTATAGTAATTCGAGATGCCGATCGAGCGCACCTTGCCGTCGCGCACCGCCTGTTCCATCGCCTTGTACACGGCTTCATCGTTACTGCCGGGCTGATGGATCAGCATCAGATCGACATAATCCATTCCCAGATCGGCAAGCGAATCGTCGATCCCCTGAGAGGCTCTCTCGTAATCGCTCGGCATGATCTTGCTGGTGATGAACACCTCTTCACGTGTGACGATACCCTCGTCGATCGCTCGTCGGACGCCCTTGCCGACGCCGACCTCACACTGATAATAGCGCGCCGTGTCGATCAGTCGATAGCCGTCTTTCAGCGCGTGATAAACGGAGTTCTCCGCCTCATCGTTCGACAGCGTCCATGTGCCCAATCCGAGTATCGGCATTGCAAAACCGCTGTTGAGTCGAACGGTTTTGGCCGAGAAATCAAAGGCATTGTCAGTCGTGACTGCATCGGTCGAGAGTGTCGATCCGCTTTCTGTTTGTGCGGACTTTTCTGTCGTTGTTTCGCTTGTAGCCTGAGTGGATGCTGTGTCTTTCGGGCTGTCCGCGCTGCACCCTACCAATGCCGTAATCATGCAAACGATGACGATCCATACAGCGATTCTTTTCATCCGTTATCTCCTGTGTAAAATGATGTGTTGCCGTACTCCGCCGCGATCCGCTCGTTGATCTCCTTGTCCGCGGGACAGAAGGCATAGTGTGGGATTTCGTCGGGTGTGATCCATGCGACGGCATTGTGCTCCAAGAGCTTGATCTCACCGCTCACGATCTGAGCATGAAACAACGTAAGATGGACAGTAATGTCGGGGTACTCGTGAACGACATTCATGAAAACATCACCCACCGAGATCACCACATCCAGCTCTTCCTTACACTCTCTGATGAGGGCTTCCTGTTTCGTTTCACCGGCTTCAACCTTACCGCCGACATACTCCCACAAAAGCCCTCGTGCTTTGTTCTCCGGTCGCTGACAGATCAAGAACCGATCCCCATCCCATATCAGCGCCGCTACAACTTCGGTCATGATATTCCTCTCATTCATTCGCGTTTCTATGAGTACAATTATAGCAGGGTTTTGCTTGCTGTCAATCATTCTTATGCTCGTTGTAATAGTCCTCCGCATCCTCATAGTCCCAGAAGTCATCGCGGTTGTCATAATAGAAATCATCCGGGTGAGCGTAGGATTTGGCATCGTAGGGATCGGAGGATTTCTTTGCAGATGAAGAGGATTTGTATTTGCTTGAAGATAAAGATTTGGAGGTGTCGCTTGATACCTGCTTACTGCTAGACGAAGGGCTTGAATAGGATTTGGATGACGAGCTGTAGGATGACTTGCTATGGGATGAGTAGGACGTGCCGTAGCTGTGATAAGAACTTGAATAGCGGGACGGACTGCTCTTTGAGCAGGAGCCGAAAACGCCGTGGATAATTATCGCAATGCAGATCAACACCGTCCATGTTCCGCAGCCGCACCCTGAATTCTTTCTCGGAGGCTTGCTGCCCGAGCCTTTCATGCTTTCCTCAAAGATTCTGTATCCGATATAATCGTCTAAGAAATCATCATGTTTACTCATAACGACACCTCCAATCAGCCGTTACAACAGTTCTTGATATTCCACCCTGACACAGCTATCCGCACCCGAGGCGTACTCGATCCGTCCGGCCGAGCCGACATAATTCAGCGTGCCGTCGGAATGGATCGCATAGAGATCCGACCAATGGCGGTCGGTGAGGCAGCCACCATTGCCAAAGGTGAAGCCTTCCGCCTCGGCATCGTGCAGAAATCTCATCGCTGTTTCTTCATCCTTGAGGTGAACGTACACACGCTCACCCATGTTCGCTAACTCTTTGATTGTTTTCATAATGACACTCCTTTTTGTGATATTACCTAAAGAGCGCCGGGGTCACCTATCGATCAAGCATTAGCACCTTACCATCGTGAGATCCGGCAGGTTGCTGTGCGGTCAACGGGCTTGTCCCTCGCGCACTCTATATAGGTTGTTATGTATTTGTTTTATCCAATTTGGAACGATCCGTTCAGACGGCTCATCAGCACCATGTTGCAGAACGCCGCTTTGTCAAGCTCCGCAAAATAGGATGTTTTCTGAAATTTATCGGCGTAGTTTCCATCGATCCATTTCAGTTTGCGACTGAGCTCAAACAATACATCGACCTCATGCTCACACATTCCCGCGCTGTAGCAGTCGCAGGTGAGCTTGCTGATCTCGCCGTTCTCATATAAGAACTCGACTGCATGATGACTCCTTCCCTTCACGATCGCTTTGCCTGCGCCGTTATCAAGGCTGAGATACACCACGCCGAGGTAATCGTCGATGTCTTCATACTCACACGGTTCTATATCAGCCTTCCATGTTTCGGGCTTATCGAGAAGGATCGTGCTGTCATCCTCTCCGCTGACGATATCCTCGGGATCTGTCGGAGGGAAATACCATGACGCGATCTTGCCGAACGGAATGGTAGTGGGATCGAACGATACGACTTTAGTCTTATGGAAATACAGCTGACCCTTCACGTCGGTATCGGCAACGCTGATGACGCGCTTGTAGTCGGACAGCTTGATCTTGAAATTGCAGGTAACAGCAACGACTCTGCCCGCGATCCCTTCGAGCTTGCCGTCGACAAAGACGGTATCGCCCTCATGCAGGTCGAAGCGGTCGTTATAATAGGTATAGCTTTTGTAGATATCGGGAAAGCGGATATCCACCAGCGAGGGCTTCGGCTTGACCTCGGCTTTTGAATCCTTACGAACCTCTCGTGCAGTGTTCTCTTTCTTTTCTTCCGCGCTGAATCCGATTTTGAATTTCATGACATTTCCTCCTATATGATGAAAAATCTTTTCCTTGTACACAGTGTAACACAAGGATATAGCGCTTTATTGGACTTTGAACCGTGCTTGAAAACTTTTTTCGCTGATTGTAAAAGTAAACGCAAGTATCTACTGAATACTTGCGCTTGCTATAATCATCTTATCTGTATCGTTATCTTCCCTTTTTTCTTCGCTCTCTCAACCGCCTGATACGCGCCACCAAAGGTGTGCGTCACATAGGCGATCACATAATCGCTGTGGTCGATCATCCAGTTGTTTCGGTAAACGATGGCGTAGCGAGGGTGAGCATTCTCTATCCCCTCCGGGACAATGGTGTCGGCTGTGTCATTATCACCCGGCTTCGGCATATAGGCGAGGACACGGTAGATTTTGATATGCTGATACCGTTTGCGAAGTTCAACAAGAGCCGCATACGCCATGCGGTCAAAGTTGCCCTGCGAGCCGACGTAAAAGGTATTGACACGATGATGACTAATCAGCCGCTCTATCTCCTCATGCAACTTCTCTTTGATACTACTCGGACAATCACGGTGTCCGAAGAATGTACACGATACCATTCGCTACACCTCTATTACCTATATTAAAGTAAAGTGTAGCGAAGTTTATTTTGCTTGTCAACCTATATTTAGGTAAATATGCAAAAATCTCATATTATCATTACATTAACCAAATTTGGGTAATAATGATAATATGGGAGTTTTTGATATGACTTATGGTGAAATCTATGCGAACCGCATCCGCAGCCTGTGCAAGAAGCGCGGGATCTCGATCAATCAGCTTGCCAAGATGAGCAACGTGCGCCAGTCATCCATCGACAATATCGTCAACGGCAGGACGGGCAATCCCGGCGTGGTGAATCTCCACAAGATGGCAAGTGCTCTGAACATGACCCTCGCCGAGTTCCTCGACTTCAAGGAACTGAACGACTTTTCGTTTGAAGATAACGAGGAATAATCAGAGGACAGGGCATCTTTTATGCAGAATACCGCATGGACAGGCTGATAGGCTTATCCATGCGGTTTTGTCATTTTGCTGTTCAATTTGGCAATTCTTCGAGGCTGACGTCGATCGGCCCCATCACCAGATAATCGGGTGCGGGGATACAGTTATCATCAGCCTGTGTCTCCGCATCGGCGAAGACGATCTTCTCTTCCGCTTTGGCGAGGACGATGCCGATGTCCGCGACGACCAGCTTCTTCATATATCGGGCGGCGTTCGGTGATACCAGACCGCGCTTGACGTAGCCGATCGTGACCGTGATATCCGACTGCACAGCAGTTTCCGCCTCACCTGTATCGCCATTCATTCCGCTGTTGATGTCCACACTGACGACCTCTGCTTTACTGCTGTTGATCTCCTGCACCGCGCTCAACCACGGCTCGCGCAAGGTTCCCTGAAATCCTGTTCCGAGCAGACAATCGACGATGACGTCGGCATCGGCAAATGCTCCGTTCTCATATGCTTCACAAGGTACGCCAAGTGACTCAGCCCATTTTGCATAGAACCCACTGTCGTCGGTCAGCTTCCCGCTGAGCTTGACGATACGGCAGCTATTGTTGTTTTGCTTCAGGATACATGCCAGCGCATAACCGTCGCCGCCGTTGTTGCCGCCGCCGACGGCGATCACGATCTCGCCGTGCCAGTTCACTGCGCGAAAAACGCCCATCGCGGCACGGTACATCAGCGTGCGCCCCGACACATATTTCTCGATCGTCATAAGGTCGCTCTCGCGCATATTCTCGACCGAAATACAATCCAAAGTTTTCATCGTTTTTCCCTCTTTATCTTGCTGAACATCCGAACAGCCGCGTGATAGTAAACGTCCTCGGCGTTTGTCATTGCTTCCTCAACGCTCGTGTTTTCGTCGACAAGCGAATACAGCGAGGTAACGCCGCAGTCATAGAGCAGCTTTGCGCCGTCGCCGAGCGATCCGCACAAGCCGTATACGGGGATTCCTCTCGACCTTGCGCGCAGAGCGACGCCCTGCATCACCTTGCCGCACACCGACTGCGAATCCGCTCTGCCCTCCCCTGTCACGACAAAGTCCGCGCCGTCGAGCAGATCATCAAAGCCGATCAGATCGAGCACCGTCTCGATGCCCGACTGCATGGTCGCGTGCAGAAAGACATTCAGCGCCGCGCCTAATCCTCCTGCCGCGCCAGCGCCTTCGATCATGTCGCAGTCAATATCGAACTGCCTGCGGATCACTTCGCGGTAGTTCTGCATACCGTTTTCGAGCAGTTTCATCGTTTCGAGATTTGCTCCTTTTTGTCCGGCAAAGGTGTAGGTTGCGCCATTTTCGCCGCATAACGGATTCTTCACATCACAGAGAACGGTGACGGACGTGTCAGACAATCGGCTGTCCAAATGCGCAAGGTCAATGGTTGAAACTTCTGCTAAATCCTTTCCGCAACCGCTCAGCTCGTTACCGTCCTTATCGAGAAATCTCGCGCCGAGAGCACGCAGACAGCCCATACCGCCGTCGTTGGTCGCCGAACCGCCGATCGCGATATACAGCTCCCGACAGCCGCGGTCGAGCGCGTCGAGAATCAGTTCTCCTGTACCGTAAGTAGTTGTATTCAAAGGATCGCGCAGCGCTTCGGGGACAAGCGTCAAGCCCGACGCCGCCGCCATCTCGATAATGGCTCTGTCGCCTGCGATGCCGTAGCTCGCCTGTATGCGGTTCATCAAGGGATCATGGACAGTTGTGCTGACCATATCGCCTTTCAGCGCGTCGATCACCGCGTCAACTGTCCCTTCGCCGCCGTCCGCTATCGGCACGCCGACACACTCGCACGCGCCGAATACTTCCCGCGCGGCTCTCGACAACAGCTCCGCCGTCCTCCTGCTCGACAGGCTCCCTTTGAAGCTGTCCGAAGCAAATATCAGCTTCATCGCTCTCCCTCCGTTTCACGAATAAAGACATACTCGGTATCGGTGGAGCGAGATTCATCAAAGCGGTACTGACCGATGGCGAAGGACTTGAGCTGCTCGGGCTGAACAGCGTTGATCTCGGCCACATAGCGCACCATCTCGCCGCGCGCCATCTTCGCATACACCCCTTTGGTCACGACCCTGCCGCCGATCAGATCGCCGAACACGACGGTAATATACCTGTCCTGCGGCTGCAGATATTTTTCGATACACTTTGAATACTCTTTTGACGCAAGATTGATGATGATCCTGTCTTCGGGCAGCACCTCGCGGTATAATGAATCGCCCCAATACTCATAAAGGTTTTTACAGCCGATGGGTGTCGCTTTCGCCTGCATCTCCAGGCGGTAAGGGACAACGCCGTCCATCGGTTTGAGCGCACCGTAAAATCCCGATAAGATTCGCAAATGTTCCTGAACATAATCGAAGTAAGCGCTCTCAAAAACCGACGGCGCCATGTAGGTGTACTGGATACCGTCATAGGCGAGCAGCGCGGGGGTCAGGTTATGCCGCAGATCCATGTGCGCGAACCGTTCGTGGTTCTCAGCCGCGATTTTGTCATTGCAAGCCCAGAGCTTTTTCTGCTCCTCAAAGCTGAGACTGTTCAGATGATCTTTGAGCAGTTCCGCTCTGTCGAGAAACACCGGCAGATCGGGACAAGGAAAAGTATCGGTATCGACCTTCATCTGCTTCGCCGGTGCGATGATCATCCTCATTCCAAAGCACCCAGCATCTGGGCGGGATTGTCCGCCGCCTTGACCTTGTCAAAGGCTTTTTCGATCACACCGTCCTCATCGATCAGGTAGGTGGTGCGCACCACGCCGTAACTAACCTTGCCATAGAGCTTCTTTTCCTTCCAGACATCGTATGCTTCGATCACGGTTCTCTCGGTATCCGACAGAAGCACAAACGGCAGTCCGTACTTCTCTTCAAATCGCTTGTGCGACGCGACAGAGTCCTTGCTCACGCCGAGGACGACCGCGCCCTTTTCGCGAAACTGCGGATACAGCTCTGAGAAGGCGCACGCTTGCTTCGTACAGCCCGATGTCATATCCCTAGGGTAGAAATACAGAATAACCTTCTGCCCCTTATAATCCGAGAGC
>JAFSRK010000005.1 GCA_017446165.1 Ruminococcus sp. | reverse complement strand
ATGCGGAAACAGGAATTTGGGATTTTCTCATTCAGAATAATTGACTAATAAGGGGCTGTCGCAAAACAAAAAATGTCATTCTGAACGGACACGCGTGTCCGGTGAAGAATCTGAAAGTGCATACTTTTCCGTTAGATTATACATGAAAGGTGTAATGAAGTTGGATAGATTGCACTGTAAGATTCTTCGACAAGCTCAGAATGACACTAAACGGAGCTATCGCGTTTCTTAGTGCTACAGCCCCTTCATTATGCAATTATTCTGAATGAGAAAATCCCTAATTCCTATCTGCTGCTTCGCTGAGCTTTTCTCCGACAAGGGGGAGATAGTATTCCGCGTAGCCCAGCGCGTTCGGATGGATACCGTCGTGGCGGCGCTTGACGCTGTCATAGAGCGTGAAGCGGTCACACATGACGGTGTTATCCATATTCAGTTCGGTATCGCTGTAGATGTCAACGATCGCGGCATGATAGCCGGCGGCGATATCAAGACAACATTCGCCGACCTGACGTTCCAGCGTGTCAGAAACTCCGGTCAAATCATGTGCGCGCACATAGATGACCGGTATATCCTTCCATGTCTGTGTGATCTGTTTCAGTATGGCATTCAAGCCCTGCGCGAGATCGCTTTCAGCCGGAGCCGAAGGATCGAAACGGTCGATAGTTGAATTTGCCGATAATAAAGACAGATCGTTGGTGCCGCCGTTGAGGAGGATGACGTCGCCGGTCGCACCGTCGCTTTGACCGGCTGAAATCTGGTCGAAAATATGGTATCGTTTGTTGGCGCAGTGACTGAGCGTTGCGCCGCTGATGGCGTAGGAGATGCAGCTCATGCCGTATTTCTCGGCAGTCATGCGGGCGATGCCGTGGTAGTCGTTGCCCTTGCCCGCCATGATGCTGTCGCCGAACGCGAGGATGCGCTTGCCCCTGAGCTGTGCATAGCGCTGTACCTCGGTGATCAGCCTGCCGTATTCGTCGGCGGTGATCACGGCGTCGGGATGGATCCTGTCGGCGTCGTCGGGGAGGAACCATCCGTAGTAGGCGATCGTCAAAAGCGCGGTATCATCACCGGCGTCGCTGAGCGCGACCGCGTTGCGGGCTTTGTAGCCGAGGCATTTCATGAGGATCTGTGCCGCTGATCGGCGCGTCAGGGGAGCGTTCGGCTCCGTGACCGGAAGAATATCCCTGCCGAGAAGCTCGCAGACCTCAGCGGAAAACAGTGCGGGAGTCATGGCGAAGCTGTCGGGATCAGTTGTATAATGGATGGTCGCCGCGGTTGACAAGCGGTTCGCAAGCTCGCCGTCGGCATACAGCGGAGCGACACGATAGGTGCAGTCGGTATCGGTCGGAGCGCCTGTGTGGATAAAGCATGTCCGTGTGGTATCGCCGAGAACGGCAGGTTCTTCGCCGGAGCATTCAAACACACGGTAGCCCTCCGCTCCGGGACAGGTGTCCCAAGAGAGCTTCACGCCGTTTGAGGTGCTTGACAGGCGAACCTCAGGCGCTTTGACAAAGGTGGTCGTTGCCGGTTCGCCGCAGCTGCTCATCCACAAAGCGCCGTTTGCGCTGATGCACGCGATGGCATAGGTATAGCTGACGCCCGGGGTTACGTGGGTGTTATCGAAGCAGGTTTCCTCTGCTTCGCCGAGAATTTGCCAGTCTCCGCCGGTCTTGACGAGGACACGGTATTTCTGAGCGCTTTGAGAGGGTTCCCATGAGATGCGCGTCGTATCGCCGATATTCTCGGTCGAGATAATGTCGGGCGCGATCAGGGATGCCGACGGGATCTGGAAACGGTGTGTCCAGCCTGCTGCATAGAAGCCGCTGATCACCTGATGCGCTTCATTCAGGCAGCGCACGGTGTAGGTGTATTCGGTACCGGGCAGGACATCGGTATGCACATAGATGGAGCCGGTGGTATCGCCGAGTACCGTCCACGCGTTGTTGACCTTGTAATATACGCGATAAGCGGCGGCGCCGGCACAGGGTGTGAATGTGATCCTGCCGCCTGCCGCGCTGTCATTGAGCTTCGTGACGGTCGGCGCTTTGATAAATTCGACCGTTTTGCCGCTGTTGTAGGCGCTGATATACTGCTTCTTGTCGGCTGAGAGAGCGCGTACCGTGAAGGTGTAGCGTTTGCCGGATTCGGCTTTCGGATAGGTGTAGGTGAGGGTGCTGACGTCGGCGACCCTCTTCCAGGTAGTGCCGTTTTTCAGGAACACGCGATAGTTTTTTACACCCCGGCAGTTATCCCACTGCAGCTTGATACCCGCATAGGTGTTCGTTGTGGCGCTGATGGTCGGGGCTTTGTAATAGGTGACGGATCTGCCTGTCGGATCAAAGCTGCTGACGTACTTGCCGCTAGCACCGATGCAGCGCACGGTGTAGGTGTACTTGGTACCGGATACGGCGGAGGTGTGAATCAGCGAGGTTGCCGCAGTGTCGCCGATCTTTTTCCACGTTTTACCGTTTTTCAGAAACACGCGGTATTTCTTCGCGCCGGAGACTGCTTTCCATGCGACTTTCACGCCGTTGACCCTGTTGGCGGGCGCGTAGATCACCGGCGTCTTGAGCTGTGCGGCAGCGGATGCGTGGTTAGTGCCGGGAAAGAGCGCTGTCAAGAAAACAGTGCAGAAAGCTATCGCGACAGTGATGATATATTTTTTAAGGGTAGTTGCTTGTTTAATAAAGATCACTCCAAAGAAAAGCACCATACACATGATCGGTATGGTGCGGGATGTTTATGTCAGCGGGGAATCGAGAAAGTCCAGCACAGCTTCTCGGGTCAGCTCGGGAAGCTCGAGGGTGTTCGCCGCGTCTCGCATGTTCTCGAGGTAATGCGCGTCGGAGCAGTTGACGATGTGAAGCGTCTCGAGAATGGGATGTTGTTTTTTCAGCTCGTCCAGCTTTGACAGATCGGCAAGCTCCGCCGTCTTGAAATTGCAGTAGGGGTCGATCTCACCCAGTACCGACAGGATGGATAAGCTGTCGCGGTCAATATGAGCGGGATAACAGATGCCGCCGAATTCATGCGCCTTGCTGTAGGCGTCCATGATACTGATGAAGGACGCGGGCAGGAGCAGATGCTCGATCTCGCCGATCTCTTCGTCGTTTTCGTTCATGATGACTTGGCGGCCGTAGATCTCGGCTTTGTTGCGCACCTTGATACGGTTCGCGTCAACATATTCCGAGAACGCGAGCGCCTTTTCAAGCGCGGGGAAGAGGCACACCGCGTGGATATCCTCGCTGGTGGTCAGCTCCATTCCGGGGATGACCAGCACACCGACCTCCTCGCCGACCTTGATCGCCGCCTCACAGTTGAGCGAGGTGTTGTGATCGGTCAGAGCGATGACGTCCAGCCCCAGTATCTTCGCCATATTCACAAGGTTATTCGGCGTCATATCCATATCTCCGCAGGGCGACAGGCACGAGTGGAGATGCAGGTCGTAGTAGTACTGCATATCAGATGAGCTTACTCAGCTCGACAGCGAGCTGATAGCTGTTCTTCTCGGTGATCAGGATGTTTACGCCGTGCATCTCAGCCTTTGCCTTGGCGTCGGCGTCCAGCGCGGCGTTCTCGACCAGCACGATACAGCTGACGTCCGCGAGGGTCGCTACGGCGATGGAGTTGATGTTGCCCATGACGGTCAGCCATGCGCTGTCGGCGGGAGCGCGTCCCATGACCCATGAGAGAAGGTCGCCGATGTAGCAATCCTCCACCTCGCGGTCGAAGTCATCCTCAACGAGGGTTTTCAGTTCCAGCTTTTCTGCCAATTCTTTAACGGTCATAATGTTATCCTTTCATAGGGGCGACCGGTGATCGTCCCTACATTTCGTCTTTGTGATTCTCCATATACTGCTCGTATAGCCTCTCGGTGAATTCATCGGGATCGTAGGTCTCGAATGCGAGGACGAACTCCTGACGGTTCAGCTTCTCCAGCAGCTTATCATCGCCCTTCTTGGGCGTGCCGTCACGCTTTCTGAGGACGGCTTTCTTGAATTTCGTATAGCGAAGCTCGCGTGCGGTGCGGATCATTTTGCTGTCAGCCTTGTCGATGCCGGGCAGGAACGCCTGTCCGATCGAGGCAAAGAATGCTCCTGTAAAGCGCATCGCAGCGGTACTGCCGGACAAGAGAGGTACTTGACAATCCAGATATTCACGCTCGCGTGCGGTCAATGTGATCTCGCTCATAGCGTTGTTTTCAGCTGGTCATAGACGGACTGGATCTTCTCCTTGAGCTTGTGGATACAGTCGGTCTCCTTGGCGTTGCCCTTGACGATGTCCTCCGCCATCGCGCGGCAGGTAGGCGCGCCGCAGGAGCCGCAGTCCAGTCCCGGCAGATTCGCACAGATCTTCTCCATCTTGTCCATCATTTCCATGGCTTCGACAAGGTCGTCGGAGAGGGCGAAGCTCTCGGCGTTGTAGGTCAGCTCGTTTTCCCACATCATGATGTCGAGATCCTTCTCGTCGAGGTGGTTGAGCGATACGGGCATGTATTTGCGCAGGTTATGGATACGCGCCTGGGCGACATAGGGATTCTCGACGGTCAGCACACCGCCGACACAGCCGCCGGAGCAGGCGTTCAACTCGATGAAGTCCACGTCGCGGATATGCTCGTCCTCCAACTCCTCGAGAACACGGATGACGTTCTCGATGCCGTCGGCTGCCAGATACTTTTCACCCAGCATCGCCGCCGCTTCACCGCCGGAGGTTGCCCAGCCGACGCCGATCAAACCGGATTTCGCGATCGGTTCGACGACCTTTAAGTGATCCATCGCGTGGGTCAGAGCGGGGTAGAGCTGAGAGATCGCGATCGCGCCGCTGACGGCGGAATTATCCGCGTGATTCGGGGAGTTGATCTCGGTGACCTTCGCGGGACAAGGCGTGATGAAGAATACGCCGATGTCCTCGTCGGGAAGTCCGGTCATGCCGCGCACCTCACGGCGCGCCATCTTAGCAGCAACCTCCATGGGCGCGAGCAGAGGCATGACGTTGCCGCACAGCTCGGGGAAACGGATCTTGATCAGGCGCACTACCGCAGGGCAGGCGGAGCTGATGATAGGCTTGCTGAGCTTGTTCTCACGGATCAGGTTGCGGGTGGCTTCGCTGACAAGCTCTGCGCCGCGGCTGACCTCGTAGATATAGTCAAAGCCGACAGCCCTCAGTCCCGTCAGCACGATGTCAATGTCATCCAGATTATTGAACTGACCGAACAGCGCGGGGGCGGGGAGAGCGATCTTGATCTTAAATTTTTCGATATCTTCAAGCTGGTTGGAGCGGGCTTTCTTCGCGTGATGCGGACATATGCGGATACATTCGCCGCAGTCGATGCACCTCTCGGAGAGGATATGCGCCTTGCCGTCATGGATACGGATCGCCTCGGTGGGGCAGCGCTTGAGGCAGTTGGTACAGCCGCAGCACTGGTCCGCTTCCAACACAACAGAATGGTAGTATTTGTTCATCATAGCAGTTATTGGTTGGTGGTTGGTAGTTGGTAGTCGGCGATAGCAATTGGGTTACCGGACAAATGAAATAACTGATAACTACCAACTAAATTATTGGTTTACTCTAACAGTCAGATACAGGTCGGTGCCGACTCCGATCTGGGTCTCGATGCGCATGTCGTCGGTATACTTCTTGATATTCGGCAGACCCATGCCTGCGCCGAAGCCGAGGTTGCGGACGTTGTCGGGCGCGGTGGAGAAGCCCTCCTGCATCGCCTTCTCAACATCGGGGATACCGGGACCATGGTCGGACAAGAGAATGTCCACATGGTCGGGATAGATGTCTACGTCAACAAAGCCGCCGTCGGCGTGGATGACCATGTTGATCTCCGCCTCATACATCGCGATCGCGACTCTGCGGATGGCGTCGGTATTGTAGCCGAGCGCCTTCAAGCGCTTTTTGACCGAGCCGGACGCCTCGCCCGCGCGGGTGAAGTCCTCGCCGGATACGTCATAGTGAAGATGGATGCTGCTCATACCGCGGTACCTCCCGAAAGTCCGTTTGCGTACAGCTTGCCGCAGGCGGTGAACATTCTGTAGCGGGTCCTCAGCAGGGTGATATCACGGCTCTCGGCGAGCGAGATGATTCCCTGATCGGGCATTTTGCCACGCACGAATACGATGCACGCCATGTCCATCATCTCAGCGGTGCGAACGACCTGAGGATTGACAAGTCCCGTCAGCAGAACGCTCTGCTCCTTGACGAAAGCGAGTACGTCGCTCATCATATCCGAGCCGCAGGCGGTTTTGATCTCCTGATTGAGGTCGCCCTCACAGATGATTTCTCCGTCGAGTATGTCAATAATGTCCTTAACGATCATGCAGATACATCCTTTCAGCATTTAATGTGAGTACCTTTCAGACAGGCACACTATATTTAGCTTATTATATCATAAAAACCGCCGCCGCACAACATGGCAAATACGGTAAAAATACAGGCGGATTTTTGGTAATAATGTGATTTTATACTAAGTAGCAATAAAAAGCTTTAAAAAGATATTAGCGGAGAATTTCGCATAACAAGGCGGAGGGCGCAGGCAGGCTGGCGCCTGTCAAGACTGACAACGCAGTTATGCGGAATTCTCCGCAATAGATATTAAAGT
>JAFSRK010000028.1 GCA_017446165.1 Ruminococcus sp. | reverse complement strand
GAGGGCTTCTATCAGGAGAACGGCATCGACTACGTTGTCGACGAGAAAGCGAACACCGCCACCCTGACCCAGCTCGGCGTCAAGAAGGCTGAGAAGTTCTTCAACCTCGAGAACCTCACCGATCCCGATAACATCACCATCCAGCACCATGTCAACCAGGCGATCCAGGCATACGGCTGCATGAAGAACGAGGTCAACTACGTCGTCAAGGACGGCGAGGTCATCATCGTCGACGAGTTCACGGGTCGACTGATGTACGGCCGCCGCTATAACGAAGGTCTGCACCAGGCGATCGAAGCCAAAGAGGGCGTCAAGGTCGAGAGCGAGTCCAAGACCCTCGCGACCATCACCTTCCAGAACTTCTTCCGCCTTTACAAAAAGCTGTCCGGTATGACCGGTACCGCCAAGACCGAGGAACAGGAGTTCCAGGAGATCTACAAGCTCGACGTCATCGAGATCCCGACCAACAAGGAGGTCATCCGTCAGGACAACCCCGACGCGATCTTCCGCACCGAGAAGGGCAAGTTCCTCTCCATCATCGACGAGATCCAGCGCGCCCACGCGAAGGGTCAGCCGGTTCTGGTCGGCACCATCTCCATCGAGAAGTCCGAGCTGCTCAGCAAGATGCTCAAGCGCACCGGCATCCAGCATAACGTACTGAACGCGAAGCACCACGAGAAAGAAGCCGAGATCGTCGCCCAGGCAGGCAAGCTCGGCGCCGTTACCATCGCCACCAACATGGCAGGCCGCGGTACGGATATCGTGCTGGGCGGTAACGCCGAATACATGGCGACCGCCGCGCTGCGCAAGGAAGAGCTTGACGACGACGTCATCTCCGAGGCGACCGGCTTTGCCGACACCGATAACGAGGAGATCAAGGAAGCCCGCAGGAAGTATCAGGAATACTACGAGAAATTCAAGAACGAGATCAGCGCCGAGGCGGACGCGGTTCGCGCCGCAGGCGGCTTATACATCATCGGTACCGAACGTCACGAGAGCCGCCGTATCGACAACCAGCTGCGCGGACGTTCCGGACGTCAGGGCGACCCCGGCGAGAGCAAATTCTTCCTGTCCTGCGAGGACGATCTGATGCGTATCTTCGGCGGCGACAGGATGGCGATGATCCTCGACCGACTCAGTGTCGACGAGACCACCCCCATCGAGAACAAGATGCTCACCTCCATCATCGAAAGCTCCCAGCAGAAGGTCGAGGGACGCAACTTTGCGATCCGTAAATCCGTCCTTGACTACGACGACGTCATGAACCGTCAGCGCGAGATCATCTACGGTCAGCGCAATCAGGTACTCGACGGCGAGGACATCCACGACACCGTCGTCAAGATGGTCGAGGATACCATCGAGACCAACGTCAACATGTTCTGCGCCGATGATATGGACAAGGATAACTGGAACCTTTCGTCCCTCAACGAGCTGTACCGCGACTGGCTGATCGACGACGACAATAAATACACCACCAAGAACACCGCCGACAAGGAAAAGGCGGATATCATCAGAGAACTCCGCGAGCGCGCGATGAAGCTCTACAACGAGAACGAGGAGCTTGTCGGCAGCGAAACCATGCGCGAGATGGAGCGCATCTACCTCCTCAAAAGCGTCGATACCTACTGGATGGATCACATCGACAACATGGATCAATTAAAGCAGGGCATCCGTCTGCGCGCCTACGGTCAGCGCGATCCGGTCGTCGAGTACCGCTTAGAGGGCTTTGACATGTTCGACGAGATGATCGAGTCCATCAAACAGGATACCGCGAAGCTCATCGAGCTTGCACCCAAGCGCGTCTATGCGATCCAGAAGCGCCGCGAGGAGGTCGAGCGTCAGCGCCGTGAGCTGGAGCAGAAGGCTGCCGCCGCGCATCAGGTCATCTTAAAGAACCCCGAGGATGACCGTCCGAAGCCCTCAGCCATCGAGCTGGGACTCAAGCGCGAGCAGGTCGCAAAGCCCGTCGAATTCTCCGGCGACCGCACCGTATCCGTCAGCCGTACCGTCAAGAAAAAGAAGGTCGGCCCGAACGACCCCTGTCCCTGCGGCTCGGGCAAGAAATACAAGAAATGCTGTAAGCTGAAAGATGAGGGCTACACCAATGGCTAAAGTAAGAACCCGTTTTGCGCCGTCGCCGACAGGCTTCATGCACGTCGGCAACCTCAGAACGGCGCTCTATGAATATCTGGTCGCCAAGAGTCAGGACGGCACCTTCGTCCTGCGCATCGAGGACACCGACCAGGAGCGTTATGTTGAGGGCGCTGTGGACGTCATCTACAAGACCCTCGAGACCGCGGGACTCAAACACGACGAGGGTCCCGACATCGGCGGCGAGTACGGTCCCTACGTTCAGAGCGAGCGCAAGGACATGTACCTCCCCTATGCCGAACAGCTGATCAGGGACGGCAAGGCGTACCGCTGCTTCTGCACCAAGGAACGCCTCGAGAAGATCCAGAACGAGACCGTCGGCGGCGGCTATGACCGCCACTGCCGCGATCTGCCCGAGGAGGAGATCCAAAGGCTCCTCGACGCGCACACTCCCTATGTCATCCGCCAGAAGATGCCGACCGAAGGCTCCACCACCTTCACCGACGCGGTGTTCGGCGAGATCACCGTCGACAACAGCGAGCTGCAGGATCAGATTCTGATCAAGCAGGACGGCTATCCCACCTACAACTTCGCGAACGTCATCGACGACCACACCATGGGCATCACCCACGTCGTCCGCGGCTCCGAGTATCTCAGCTCTACCCCGAAATACAACCTGCTGTACGAAGCGTTCGGCTGGGAGATCCCGACCTACATCCACCTGCCGCTGATCAACGGCAAGAACGACGACGGCACGGTGTCGAAGCTCTCCAAGCGCCACGGCTCCACCGGCTTTGAGGATCTGATCAAAGACGGCTATCTGCCCGAGGCGATCATCAACTACATCGCCCTGCTCGGTTGGTGTCCGAAGGACAACCGGGAGATCTTCACCCTTGACGAGCTGTGCAAGGCGTTCGACATCGCCGGCATCAGCAAATCGCCGTCCGTGTTCGACTATGACAAGCTCGAGTGGTTCAACGGCGAGTACATCAAAGCGATGACCGACGAACAGTTCGCCGCGATCGCCGAGCCGTATTTCAAGGAAGCTCTCGGCGACGCCCCTGTTGATCACATCAAGATCGCCGCGATCCTCAAGCAGCGCACCACCAAGCTCACCGACATTCCCGAGAAGATCGACTTCTTCAAGGAACTCCCCGCCTATGGCAAGGAGCTGTATGTCAACAAAAAGAGCAAGACCAACCTCGAGAACGCGCCCGTCATGCTCAAAGCAGTTTATGACGAGCTGTCCGCTCTGCCCGCGTGGGAGAGCGATAAGATCCACGACGCGCTGATCGATCTTGCGGCAAAGCTCGGGGTCAAGAACGGCACCGTCATGTGGCCGGCAAGAATCTCGGTCGCCGGCAAGACCGTCACTCCCGGCGGCGCGATCGAGATCCTCGACATCCTCGGACGCGAGGAAAGCCTGCGCCGCATGCAGATCGGTCTGGATATACTTAATGCAAACTGATCCGTAGGGCGGGGGCTTGCTCCCGCCGAAACGTTTTGTTTCCATCAATTGATCAGCGAAGCAAATATCTGCTTCGCACAGTAACATAACTATAATGGATAAGCTGCGGCGGGAGCTGGAATAGTCGCTTTGTAGGGGCGGGTCTTGACCCGCCCGTTAGCGAAGCGACAACACTGTTGTGTAAAATTCGTAAATAAACTTTGATTTCCAATCGGGCGGGTCAAGACCCGCCCCTACATCCATGAAAATGAGGGATATGAAATGGCTGAAGAACTGAAAACCCCTGTGGAAAACGAGGAAGGCTCCTCGAATTTCATCCACACATTCATTGATAAAGACATCGCCGAGGGCGGCGAATACTACGGCAAGCGTGTGCATACGCGCTTTCCTCCCGAGCCGAACGGCTATCTGCACATCGGTCACGCGAAGGCGATCTGCATCGACTTCGGCACCGCGGTCAAATACGGCGGCGTGTGCAACCTGCGCATGGACGACACCAACCCCACCAAGGAGGACGTCGAGTATGTCGACGCGATCAAGGAGGACATCCACTGGCTGGGCTTCGACTGGGAGGATCGCTTCTATTATGCGTCCGACTACTTCGACAAGATGTACGAGTGCGCCGTCGAGCTGATCAAAAAAGGGCTTGCCTACGTCTGTGAACTGAGTCCCGACCGGATGCGCGAGTACCGCGGCGATCTGTCGACTCCCGCAAAGTCCCCGTATCGCGACCGTCCGATCGAAGAGAGCCTGAGGCTCTTTGAGCAGATGAAAAACGGCGAGATTGAGGACGGAAAGATGACCCTGCGCGCGAAGATCGACCTCGCGTCCGGCAACTTCAACATGCGCGATCCGGTCATCTACCGCATGAACCGCCTGCACCATCACCGCACCGGCGACAAGTGGTGCATCTACCCGATGTACGACTTCGCCCACCCGATCGAGGACGCCTTGGAGGGCATCACCCACTCCCTCTGCACGCTCGAATTCGAGGCGCACCGTCCTCTCTACGACTGGGTCATCGACAACTGCACCCTGCCCGCGAAGCCCCGCCAGATCGAGTTCGCCCGCCTCGGCATCAACCACACCGTGATGTCTAAGCGCAAGCTGCGCGCGCTGGTGGAGGAAGGCTATGTCAGCGGCTGGGACGATCCCCGCATGCCCACGCTCTGCGGTCTGCGCAGACGCGGCTACACCCCGAAATCCATCCGCAGCTTCTGTGACCGCATCGGCGTCAGCAAGGTCAACTCCACCGTGGAATACGGCTTTCTGGAACACTGCCTGCGTGAGGATCTGAACCTCACCGCACAGCGACTGATGGTCGTGCTGGATCCCGTCAAGCTCGTCATCACCAACTACCCCGAGAGTCAGTCCGAGAGCTTTGAGGTCGAGAACAACCCGAACAACGAAGCCGACGGCACCCGCACCATCACCTTCTCCCGCGAGTGCTACATCGAGCGCGGCGACTTCATGGAGGAGCCGATCAAGAAATACCAGCGCCTGTATCCGGGCAACGAGGTGCGTCTCAAGAGCGCCTACATCGTCAAGTGTACCGGCTGCAAGAAGGACGAGGACGGCAACGTCGTCGAGGTCTACGCCGAGTATGATCCCGAGACCCGCGGCGGCAACACCCCCGACGGCAGAAAGGTGCGCGGCACGATCCACTGGGTCGACGCCGAGAACTACACCGAGGCGACCGTCAACCTCTATGACAACCTCTTCTCCGTTCCCGAGCCGGAGGCAAACGGCGCGGACTTCCTCTCGAACCTCAACCCCGATTCGCTGACCGTTCTCAAGGGCTGTATCTGTGAGAAAGCGATCGAGGATTTCACCGCTCCCGCCCACTTCCAGCTCTTGCGTACCGGCTACTTCTGTCTCGACAAGGACAGCACAGCCGACAACATCATCCTCAACCGCTCCGTAAGCTTGAAGGATGGGTTTAAAAAATGAGGAATTAGGAATGTGGAATTAGGAATTGATTTCGTCAAACCTATCATAAACAAATAAAAGAAGTGCTGATTGCAAGAGTCAGCACTTCTTTTTTATTTGATGCTTTTATGTGAGATTATTCCTAATTCCTCATTCCACATTCCTAATTGACAAGAGCTTTCATCGCCGCATCCGCGACCGGAGCTGCTGCGGTTGCGCCCGCGCCGCCTTCTTCGACGACGACCGCGAACGCGTAGGGATGGTTCATGTCCTCGCTGTAGCCGACGAACCACGCCGTTTCGTCCTTGCCGTCGCCGCGCTCGGCGGTACCGGTCTTGGCGCAGAACGGCACGCCGCCCACGCTGATGCCGTAGGTCGCGCTGTAATAGTTCGCCGCCGCTTTCATGAGCCGCTGGACGTTCGTCGCCGTGGCGGACGCCATCATGGTCGTGTCGCCGTCCTTATTGGTCGCGATGCCCAGCTTGTTCATCAGCGAGCCGTCGTCCTCGACGATATAGGGCGACACCGCTGTGCCGCCGTTGGCGACCGCACCGGCGATCATCGCCATGCGCAGGGGATTCGCTCTGTCCTCATACTGACCGAAGCCCTGACCGATACCGGTCCACGCGAGGCTGTTCGCGTCGGCGCCGTCGGCGTTGTAGTAGCTTTTTGCGATCGGGATGCCGCTCATCTTCACGGCGTCGCTGTTGAAGCCCATCCGCTCGGCGGTCTCCTTCATCTTTTCGGGTCCGATCTCCACCGCGAGCTGTGCGAACACCACGTTGCACGAATGGGCGAATGCCTCCTCAAAGGTGATCTCGCCGTACAGGCTGTGGGCGTCGGTACAGTTGATCGTATTGCCGCCGATCTCGATGGAGCCGTTACACTCGAACCTGCGCTCAAAGATATCGGGGATGTTCTCCATCGCCGCGACTGCCGTGACGATCTTGAAGGTCGAGCCGGGGGTATAGGTCGACGACAGAACGTTGTCGAGATAAACGCCCTCGTACCACTCGGAGCTGTTGATCGTGTCGGCGTCCGGCGGATTCTCGGGATCATAGGTCGGATTGCTCACGGAGCAGACGACCTCGCCGGTCTTGTAGTTATAGACGACGCAAGCGCCCTTGCGGCTGCCGAGCGCCTCGTACGCCGCCTTGCACGCGTCGGCGTCGACGGTGAGCTGTACGTCGCGGTTAGCTTTCAGCGAAGCGGGCAGACCCATGCCCAGAATAAAGTTATATCCCGTCAGATCGGCGCGGAACATGCTCTGGATGGAGGTGGAGATGCTCATGGACTTGTCGCCCACCACATGCAAAAGCGATTCGCGCACAGACTGGTCGTCGTTGTATTTCCGGTGATTATCATCGCCGTTATAGGCGAGCTTCACGCCGTCGCGATCGGTGATCTCACCGGCTCCGGCAAGACCGTCGCTCGCCTGAGCGTGGCCGTTATAGGAGTGCTGTACCCACTGGGTGCTTTGGGTCACGACGCGGAACGCGAGGAAACAGATCCCGCCGAAGAACGCGAGCGCGACGAACAGCACCAAATAGGAACGCTGCATGATTCTTTTCATACTCTCTCACCCCTTCTCAGTCGACGGTTGCCCTCGTCATCCTGCATCATCTGCTCGGCGACAAACTCGGGAACCGGCTCGGTCTCCTCCGCCTGCTCGACGACGGGTCGGCGCTTCGCGGCATAGGTGCGCTCGTCGGCTGCCTTGATGAAGGCGAGCAGTCCCCAGCAGGAAATCATCGACGAGCCGCCCGCCGAAACGAACGGCAGGGTGACGCCCGTGAGCGGCAGGATGTCCATCGCACCGAGGATATTCAGCGCCGCCTGGACAACGAACATGCCCGCGGCACAGTTGGCAGTGATGGAATAGAAGGTCGAGCGCGAGCGAGTCGTGATCGCGCGCGCATAGAAGCACAGCGCGACGATCGCCGCCGCAATGGTGAAGCCTACGATCAGACCCATCTCCTCGGATACCAGTCCGAAGACGAGATCGGATTCGGAGGCGCTGATGTATTTCAGATAGCCGTTGCCCAGTCCCACGCCGATCAGGCCGCCCGAGGCGGTGTAGATCATGGCGTTGACCTGCTGATAGCCGTGGTTGTCATAGTCCTCCCACGCGCGTCCCCAGTAGGCGAAGCGATCGGCAACATAGGGCTTCATATTCAGCACGATGATGACCGCGAACACCGCCGCTACCACCGCGAGGATGATGGTCTTGAAGTCGCCCGAACGCATGAACGCGATCAACAGGAACGTCAGGAAGAAAATCAACGCCGTGCCGAAGTCGCCCATGAACGCGAGCGCGCCGACACAGATCGCGGAGAACACGATGAATTCGATGAAGTTGCGTTTGGTCTGCAATTTATCGAGCGCACCTGCGCCGACAAAAATGAACGCGACCTTGACGAACTCCGAGGGCTGTACGGTGATGGGTCCGAGGCGGATCCAGTTCGCCGCGCCGTTGGTGACGGTACCGAACACGATGTTGATCGCAAGCAGTCCCACCGCGCCGATCATCATCACCATACGCAGGGAATCGACCCTGTCGGGCTTTTCGATGAACTTGACGAGGAACGCGAACAGCACGATGCCGATCGCCATGGAGATCGTCTGAACGAGCGCCATGCGGAAGCCCGCGTCGGGAGCGCTCGATGTATTCTGTCTGACGGCGATCATGATGCCGATGCCCGAGAGGAACAGTCCCAGCGCCTCCATCTCGAAGTTCACGCGGTTGAAGGCGTAGGACGAGATGCAGAAGAACGCCCATTCGATGACCGCGAGACCCCCGAAGAACGCCAGCGGCAGCATATCCTGTCTGTCGTTCGAGAAGCACGCCTCGACCGCCATGAACAGCTGGAAGAACGTGATCAGCAGCATGAGCTTATACGGCTGCAGGCTGCCCTTGTCGGACGCCTTGGAGAAGAACCACGAGGGGCGCAGCTTGCGCTGGTATTCGTCGCCGCGCTTTAAGACCAGCGTCGTGTTGCCGACGGTGATCTCGTCGTCGATGTTGACCTTGGTTCTGCCGTTCGTCGGCTCGCCGTTGACAAAGGTGCCGAACTTCGAACCGATATCGGAAACGAACCAGCCCTCCTGACGTCTGAGCAGAACACAGTGATCGCGCGAGACCGCCATGTCCGCGACACAGATATCCGAGCCCTTGCTCCGACCGATGGAATTCTCCCAGAACAGAACGGGGATCATCTGACCGGTCGATTGGATCTCAAGGCTGACGAGCGGCTTTTCGGGACGTCTGTGACGACGCGCGGACGCAAAGCACTGGTACACGATCACGACCGCATAGACGGGCAGCAGCGCCCGCAGCGCGATGATCGCAACGTCCAAAAACACCTGAAAGCTGATACGCCTCACCTCCGTTTCTATAGGATAGATGATACATAGTTATACATTATAATTTTACATTATACACCCACAAAAGTCAAATGTGTGGCGAAACTGTAAACATTACACTATGTAGGGGAGGGGCTTGCTCCTCCCGACTCCTGTGTTACCGATCTTTCACAAAAAAATCACATTGAAATCACGCAGAAAACATATTGACACCTTATGATATAGCCATAACGAAACCCTCAGTCGCCCGACGCGGTGTCCGGCGACAGCTCCCTTAGAAAAGGGAGCCGGGAAAGGAGCTGTTGACGATGACAACAAGAGCATATAACACCACAAAGATCTTTTTCGCGCTGGGTACGGTCTGCACCCTAACCGTTTTCGGCGGCACCAGCCACCTCACCATGGAGCGCGCCAAGGCTCGCGTCCTTGAGATTGCCGCAAAGCTCAACAAGGACTCCCGCCCCGAGCAGATCGCGATGTCCAAGGGCTATGCCGCACAGGAGGTCAAGCGCATCTTCCGCGCAGACGGTGTAACAGAAGCCTTGATCGAGCTGGGCGACACGATCGTCAACATGGGTTCCGCCCGCCGCATCGGCATCCAGAATCCGTTCGGCAAAGCGGGCGAAAACTTCGCCTACATCGACATCGAGAACAAGGCTGTCGTCACATCGGGCATGTACATCCAAGGCTTCCCTGAAAGCCCCAAAGACGGCGATGGCGCTCTCGCGGGGCTGACGCTGATCGGCGATAACGCGGTACAGCTCAGCGCCCTGTGCAACGCGGCATCCCGCAAATCCGCCAAGGACGCGCTGGCATTCCTCAACGACACCGAGGTCGAAGCGATCTTCGTCACCCGCGGACAAGACGTCCTCTCCACCGACGGACTGACAAAACGCGCGTCGGAAAGAGATCGGAACAGCGCTGAGAGAGCGGCGTAATAATGAGGAATTAGGAATTCAATTCATCTGACGTTTGGTATTTATCAAAAGAGGTGCTGTTCAAAACGTAACAGCACCTCTCGTTTTTCATTCGCTTTTCTGAGAAACAATTCCTAATTCCTCATTCCACATTCCTAATTGACAACATATTCCCTGATCCGTCCGTACCGGATCTCGTCGACGGTGACCTCGATCTCCAGTCCCTCGGCGGTATATTTCTCGGTGTGCAGGATCGCGGTCTCGCGCAGCTTATTGGCGATGCCCGCCTTGTCGAACGGCAAGAGGAGCCTGACACGCTTGAGCTTCTTCGGCAGGTTGTCCTCGATCGCCTTGAGCAGCTCGTCGATGCCCTGTCCGTACTTTGCGCTGATATGCACCGCACCGGAGATCCCGGTCATGTTGTCGCTGATCAGATCGCACTTGTTCAGCACGGGGATGATCGGCTTGTCGAGGCTCGACAGCGACGCGAGCAGCTCGCGGGTGACGTCGAGATGCAGTCGGCTCTCGTCGGAGCTTGCGTCACAGACATTCAGGATGATATCCGCCTGAGCCGCCTCCTCGAGCGTGGATTTGAACGCGTCCACGAGGTGGTGGGGCAGTCGGCGAACCAGCCCGACGGTGTCAATCAGCATCACGCTGACGCCGTTGGGCAGCTTCAATGCCCGCGAGGTCGGGTCGAGCGTCGCGAAGAGCTTGTCCTCGCTCAGCACGCCCGCGTCGGTCAGGGTGTTCATCAGGGTGGACTTGCCCGCGTTGGTGTAGCCGACGATCGCGACGGTGATCACGCCGTCCTTGTCGCGGCGTTCCCTGAGCTGTTTTCTGTGATCCTCCACATCCCTGAGCTGGGCTTTGAGAGTCTCCATCTTGCGCTTGATGTGACGGCGGTCGGTCTC
>JAFSRK010000282.1 GCA_017446165.1 Ruminococcus sp. | reverse complement strand
GGCTTGGTGTTCAGCACCATCTCGTTATCGCCCGTCAGCATCTCGGCGGACAGCTCGGCGATCTCGTCCATGATCAGGGCGGGATCCTTGATGCCCTTTTTCTTGACGCGATCACGCAGCTCGTCACAAATCTTGGTCGCGGTGGCAACACCAACGTCGCCCATGACGAGCAGTTCTTCAAGTTCCTCGAACAGCTCTTCGTCGATTTTGGTAAATGACTTGAGCATCGAGTCGATCTGACCGATGACAGCGTCACGGGTCTTTTTCAAACCTGATTTTAATTTACTGAATAATCCCATATATTTTCTCCTAAATGAATACTGAAGACTGAATAATGAATAATGTCGGTTACTCGCTGAGCTCAAACAATACTGCAATTCCTCAGCCACCTATTCGGTGACAGCTCCCTTTGGCGGGCGACCGATGGTCTCCCCTACGGGATGAAGTGTTGCAGAGCGACAGAGAGGTGCAATCTCAGGATGAGGAACGCCCAACGATAAAGTTGAACGCACGGAAAAGCTTTAAAAAAATTTCGTAGGGGCGGATGCACACATCCGCCCGTTTGCAGAAGCGTTTCGTCTTATCTATGGTTGCCGGTAGTATCAACGACCGTCATTATGCGGTACGTCGCAAGCGCCGTACCCTACGCAAAGGTAGAATACGAATCGCGGTGGGCGGCATATAACAGAACGGCTGCGGCGGGAGCAATCCCCCGCCCTACGGTCGGTTGATGTTGAGAGCTTTTATTTGATTCCGAGCTTGGTGGCGACCTCGGAGGCGCGCAGCTCGAGCAGCTTCGAGATACCCTCGTCCTGCATGGTCACGCCGTAAAGCACGTCGGCTTCTTCCATCGTGCCGCGGCGGTGGGTGATCAGGATGAACTGGGTGTCCTCGGTGAGGTTGCGCAGGTAAGCCGCGAAGCGGTCAACGTTGACCTCGTCGAGCGCGGCTTCGATCTCGTCCATCACGCAGAACGGTGCGGGACGCACCTTCATGATCGCGAAATACAGTGCGATCGCAACGAGCGCCTTCTCGCCGCCGGAGAGCGCCTCCAGATGGACGACGATCTTGCCGGGCGGGTGGACGATGATGTCGATGCCCGAGGTGAGGATGTTTTCGGGGTCGGAAAGCTCGAGGTGAGCTTCGCCGCCGCCGAACAGCTCCTTGAAGGTCAGGGTGAAGTTCTTGTTGATCTCGGCAAAGGAATCGACAAAGACCTCTTTCATCTGCTTTGTCAGGCTTTGGATGAGGTTCTCGATCTCCTTCTTCGACTTCTCAACGTCGTCGACCTGCGCCTTCATGAAGGTGTAGCGTTCGGAAACTTCCTTGTATTCCTCGATCGCCGCGACGTTCACGGAACCGAGGGACTTGATCTTTGATTTCAGCGTTGAGAGGCGTGAACGCGCGGCGGTAATACTTTCTAGCTCGATCGCCTGTTCCTCCGCCTCGCGGCGGGTCAGCTCGTATTCCTCCCAGAGCTTCGAGATGATGTCGTCGAACTGCTTTTGGAGAGAATCCTTCTTGACCTCAAGTCGGGAGAATTCGTTGGAGGCAAGCTCGCGCTCGTTCATCTTATCGCGCTCCTGCTGTCTGAGTTCTACGGTGCGTTTCTCAAGCTCATTGCGCTCGTTGTTCAGCCGCTCGATGTTCTCGGTCGAGGCGGCCACCTTCTCGCTCAGTGCGGTGATCTCATCGTTAAGGGCGGCGATTTTATTTTCTATATCAGAATTATTATTCTCGATCTGTTCCTTTTCATTCTGCAGTTCTTCGATGTGCAGCTTCTGGTCGCTGTCAGAGAGACGCGCGGTCTCGATCTCGGCATTCAGGGTGTCGATATCCTTCTCCGCCGAGAGGATCTCAAGGCGCAACTCCTGCAAACGGTCGGCGAGCGTTTCGCGCTGCTGTGCCATCTCGTCGCGGGAACCGGTGAGCGCTTTGATCTTCATCTCAGTGGACTCGATCTCTGCGTTGAAGCGCACCAGATCCTTCTGCGCCAACTCCCGGGCGGACTTAGACTCGGCGATCTTCTGCGACGCCGCAGAAAGCTCCTGCTCGATGCTGTCGAGGTCGCGGGAAAGTCCCGCAAGCTCTCCGATACAGGCGTTGTACTCCGCTCTCAGGCGGACGGCGTCCTGCTGGGCATTCGAGAGATCGGCACGAGCGCCGAGCAAGTCGGACTCGCATGCACCGTATTGGCGCTCGGCTTCTTTGAAGCTGTCAAAGGCAGTCTGCGCCTTCTTTGACAGCTCCTCAGCTTCCTTGCGGAGCTTGTCGATCTCGCTCTCGCGGGAGAGCAGTCCCGAGTTCTTCGCGCGGGAACCTCCGGTGAACGAACCGCCGGCGTTGATCACCTGACCGTCGAGGGTGACGACCATGAAGCGATAACCGTAGCGCTTCGCGAT
>JAFSRK010000281.1 GCA_017446165.1 Ruminococcus sp. | reverse complement strand
GAGATCGCCATATGAAACGCATATTCGCAGGTAGATTTTGCGAACGCCTTGACGTGCCAATTGTTCCGCGCGTCGGAGAGCTTCTCGCCCTTGTTCTGGGTCGCGAAGTCGATGACCGTCGTCACACCGCCCGCGACCGCAGAGCGGGTTCCGCTCTCAAAGTCATCGGCGGTCACGGTGTCGCTGACCTCGAGATCAAAGTGGGTATGCGCGTCGATAAAGCCGGGAAAGATCAGCTTTCCGCTGACGTTCACGACCGACGCGTCGGTATGGATGTGCCTGCCCACAGCGACGATCTTCTCGCCCGAGATCAGCACATCCGCTTTTTTCATTCCTTTGGACGATACCACCGTACCGCCCTTCAACAATATCTTTTTCAAATGATCACCTAAGGTTGTAGGGCGGGGGCTTTCTCCCCGCCGTCGCATAGCAATAATGCTTTATCCTAAAAAGCCGTAACGATCCCTTACAGTCAGTATCAATACTTCCAAATCCTTGCCGAGATCATTCGGCGCGTTCAGATCGGCTTCAAATACCTCGTCGAGGCGTACCCTCACGCGGTTATCATCGAGGAAAAGGAAGCCCTTGTTCGTGCTGTCCTCAAAGCCCGCCTCATCCATGAACAGCGTGAGCTTGTCCTTGTAGGGAGCGGAGGCATAGGGACAGAAGGTCGCGCAGTTGCCGCACTCGTTGCACAGGCGGTCGATATGCAGGATCTCGCGCCGACCGTCGGGCATAACGATCACGGTATTCGCACGGTTCGGACAGACGTCCACGCAGTTTTCGCAGATGGTGTTGCAGGAAAGACAGCGCGTTGAAAACGGCTGAGGCTCG
This sequence comes from Ruminococcus sp., assembly GCA_017446165.1. Classification (GTDB taxonomy): domain Bacteria; phylum Bacillota; class Clostridia; order Oscillospirales; family Acutalibacteraceae; genus Ruminococcoides. The sequence continues at coordinate 9,223 of JAFSRK010000281.1, read as the reverse complement.
ATGTCCTCAAACAAATAATCCGTGATCACGCCCCTGTGCGGGATGACGTCCTCGGGTCTTGCAAACGCTTCGATCGGAATGTCCATCACATGCTTCTCGCCGATGATCGCGTCCGCCGCCTTCTGTGCGTCCGCGATACACTCGACCACGGTGCAGGGACCGCGATTGCTGTCGCCGATATTATACACCTTCACGCCGTCGATTTCGGTCGCAAAGGGGATGCGCCCGCGCTCGTCGGGCGCGATGCCGTTTTTCTCGAAGAGGGTCGTGTCGACACGCTCGCCGATCGCCGCGATCACCAGATCGGCATCAATCAAGGTGGTCTTGCCTGTCGGCTCGGGCTTTCTGCGACCCGACGCGTCGGGTGCGCCGAGCTTCATCACGTTACAGCTGAGCTTGCCGTCCGCATGGGATACAGGCGCGAGCAGCTCGGCGAATTCCACGCCGTCCGCGAGAGCCTCTCTCAGCTCCTCCTCGTCGGCAGGCATATATTTCTTGGTTCTGCGATAAACGATGCTGACCTTTTCCACGCCCTTGATCCGTTTCGCGGCGCGGGCGGCGTCCATCGCGGTGTTGCCGCCGCCGATGATCGCGACTGCCTTAGGCTCCCTTTGGTAAAGGTGAGGTGTTGTCCAAATCTGTTGATTTGGGTCACAACACCCATACAGCGGAGAGCTGTCACCAACGGTGACTGAGGGATTGCAGGAATCGTTGCCGAAGGCAACACCCTTATCATACGTACCCGCTTTATACTCTCTCAAAAAGTCGATGACATTCATCACGTTGCCGCTGACGCCGGTATCCTGCGCCTTGTACGCGCCGACAGCGAAGATCACCGTATGATAACCGGTCGCCTTTAATTCCGCAAGTCCCGGAGCGGGGGTCAACGTATGGATCCGCGCGCCCATCTTCTCGATCAGGGCGATATCCCTGTCGATCGCGTCATCCGGGATACGGAAGTCGGGGATAACGTTGCGGACGATACCGCCCGCCTTCGCGGCTTTTTCAAACACATCGACCCGATATCCCGCGCGGGCGAGGAAATAAGCCGCGGAGAGTCCCGCCGCACCGCCGCCGATGACGGCGATCTTTTCGCCGCTCGCAGCAGACGGACTCAGGTCCTTCATCAGCGCTTCGTACCCTCTCTCTGCCGCTCTCAGCTTCCACGCACGGATGCTGACGGGGTCGTCATAGAAGTTACGGGTACACTTGGTCATACACCGATGGGAGCAGATCGTGCCGGTGATAAACGGCAGAGGATTCTTCTGGGTGATAACGTCGAGCGCTTCTTTATAGAGTCCCTTATCCGTCAGGCGGATATATTCGGGGATATCCTGTCGGATCGGACAGCCTCCCTGACACGGCGCCGAGTAACAGTCGAAGAGCGGCACAGCCTCATCCGACTTGCGCGAGGGCAGGGGCTTGATCGGCTTTGTAAAATGGGGATCGTTCCCGTAGAATTGCTGCCATGCGGCGATCTCGTCCGCGCTCGTACCGCCAAAGGGCGCGTACTCACAGCACGAGAGCAGGAAAGCGCTCTCATGAAAGCGGTTATAGCCGCCGGGCTTGAGGACGGTCGTTGCCATCGTGATCGGCCAGATGCCCGCCTCATACAGCGCGAGGACATTCGACTGATCCGCGCCGCCGGAGTAGGAGATGCGCAGCTTGCCGTCGAATTCCACCGAGAACCGGCGCGCCATCTCGATGGTCAGATGGAACAACGAGCGACCGCTCATATACATTTCCTCGCTCGGCAGCTCGTGATTCTTGACATCTACCGGGAAGGTATTCGATAATTTCAATCCGAATTCGAGACCCTTTTCCTCCGCGAGCGCCTGCAGTCGCCGGAACATGGCGACCGCGTCGCCGTATTGCAGATCCTCGTTGAAGTGATGCTCGTCAAAGGCGACGTAGTCAAAGCCCGCCCTGTCGAGGATCGCCCGCGCGTCCTTGTAGCCGAGGATGGTGGGGTTGCACTTGACGAAGGTGTTGAGGCGCTTTTCTGTGAGCAGGTAGGTCGCGATGCGCTCGATCTCGTCGGGCGGACAGCCGTGCAGGGTCGAGAGGGTCACGCTCGTACAGATACGCGGCGAGATGCCGTCGATATGCGCCGAAAGGTCGGGGAAGAACTCTTTCAGCACAGCCTTACATTCCGTAAAGATCGGTCGGGCGGAGGCGTCCTTCAAGCCCTCGACGAAGCTGTCGAGCTTCTCTGATTTAATGCCCGCGAGATCGTAGCCGACGCTCATGTTGAACACGAAGCCGTCGGGATCTCCGAGACCATATGCCGTTGAGATCACCTTCAAAATACACCACGCCTTGACGTATTCCTCATACGCCTGCGGCACGGTCAGCTCAGTCGACCACTCGCAGTTGTAGCCCTCGTCGTCCGCCTTGATACACGGTCTCGCGATGCATTTCGCCAGCTCCTCACCGTCCATGATCTGGACGGTTTTCAGCTCAAAGAACCGCGCGCCCGCAAAGTAGGCGGCAATAATGTTCTGCGCCATCTGGGTATGGGGACCCGCCGCGGGACCGATGGGTGTCTCGAGCTTCTCGCCGAAGATCGGCAGGGTTTTGCCTTTCTCGGCTTTGAACGCCGCCGTCACGCCGAAAACGCCGCCGGTAGCGTTATATTCCTCTGTCATTCTGCCGAGCAGCTCACGGATGCTCAGCGGGAACATTTTTTCACTCATTCTCATTCCTGCCTTTCCATAGAAACGGAATCGCCTGTTCTCTCAATCGTCTGTTGTCATCTTGTAGAGAAGCTATCTCCGACGAGCAACGACCTTACGAATATAATTCCTAATTCCACATTCCTAATTCCTAATTATTTACGTCGTTCCAAAGCCTTTTGCTTGCCTGCAGGATATCTGCGGAAATCTTCTCCTCATCGAGGTCGACGAACTGTCTGTCCTTGTAGAGCAGTCTGCCGTTCGCCATGGTGGTGCGGCACTGTCTGCCGTTCATGCCGAAGATCATGTGACCGTCGATGTTGACGTCCGAGAACGGCGTGAAGGGCAGATAGTCCATGACGATGACGTCCGCCGCCGCGCCCTCTTTCAGCACGCCGAGGGTCGTCGGGAAGTACTTCTCTGCCATCTTCGGGTTATTCTTGAAGAGCATCGTCGTGACCTCGTTCCATGCGACATTCGGCATCCCCGCATTGTGGCGCTGGATAGTCAGAGCGACCTTGAGGCTCTCGAGCATATCGTGGGTATAGGCGTCCGTGCCGAGTCCGAGCAGGATGCCTTTTGCAAACATTTTCAGCACGGGCGAACAGCCGACGGCGTTGCCCATGTTGCTCTCGGGGTTATTGACGACCATCGTGTCGGTCGCGGCGATCCTGTCGATCTCGGGATCGGTCAGGTGGATACAGTGACCGAGGATGGTCTTCTCACCCAGTATCCCCCATTTTTCCAGACGCTCCACAGGGAGCATATGATAGTTATCGCGGCTGTCTACGACGTCGTTGAGTCCCTCACAGATATGGATGTGATAGCCGGTCCTGCCGTTGTTCGCCTTGACGCATTTTTCAAAGGTCTTGTCGGAGATCGTGAACAGCGCGTGCATACCGAACATAGCGGCGAGCATCGGATCGTTCTTCTCTTTGCAATAGGTGATGAAATCCGCGTTCTCCCGGATCGCCTCGTCGCATTTCATCTCGCCGTCGCGGTCGCTGACTTCATAGCATAAGCAGGAGCGGATGCCCGTTTCCTTAGCGACGTCGGCGATCTCAAAGAGCGACTGAGGAATCTCGGCGTAGCTCGCGTGATGATCGAAAACGGTCGTCACGCCGTTGCGGATGCACTCGAGATAGGTGGCGTAAGCGCTGTAACGCGTACCCTCGAGAGTCAGCCTGCGGTCGAGCTTCCACCACATGCCGTCGAGAATCTCATAGAAGTTCGTGGGGTTGTAGCCGTTGATCGACAACCCGCGCGCGAGTCCCGAGTAGATGTGGGTATGGGTGTTGATGAAGGCGGGCATGATCACCTGTTTGTGAGCGTCGACAAACTGAGCCTGCGGGTACTTTGCCTTCAACTCGTCCGTCGCGCCGACAGCGAGGATCTTCTCCCCCTCGGTGACGACGCCGCCGTTCTCGATATAAGGGTTCATCGGGTCACGCGTGATGACCCTGCCGTTAGCGATCAGATACATGGTAACACCTCCGGTGGTCGGTTGGTAGTCGGTAGTTGGTAGCTGGTGGTTATTTGAGTATATATACATTTTTATTTTACCATCATTATAGGGCATTTGCAATAGTTTTCACCGCGAATTATCGACTTCTTTTGCGGATATTATACAATAGTCGATCAACATCCTCACACAGCTTTGATTTATCGTTTTAAAGTTTTACCATAAAATCCCATCCGAACTGCCAAATACTTATACAATCTGATTCTTGCATTGACTTTTCGTTTGCAGTATAATACTTCTAATAGTATTGTATTATTTGCAATATATGTATTGGGGGATTTGAAATGGAAAAACAAAAGATAGACCTGTCCCTGCTTGACGGCGTTCTCGAGGAGTACGCGTCGGTCAAGGGCAGTCTGATCACCATTTTACAGCACACACAGGATATCTACGGATATCTGCCGAAAGAGGCGATCGAGCTGATCAGCGAGAGAACCGGTATCGCGACCTCAGAGATTCTGGGCGTCGGCACCTTCTACACCCAGTTCCGCTTTGAGCCGGTCGGCAAATATCTGATCATGCTCTGTCAGGGTACCGCGTGCCACGTCAACTCGTCTGAGCTGATCCTGCAGACCATCAAGGATGAGCTGCACATTGAGGACGGTCAGACCACCGAGGATGGACTGTTCTCCTTAAAGTGCGTGGCGTGTCTCGGATGCTGCTCACTCTCGCCGGTCATGATGATCAACGAGGACACCTACGGCAGCCTCACACCCGACAAAACCAAGAAGATTCTGAAAGAGTTAAGGGAGGCGGCAGTATGAGAATCGTTATCGGTCAAGGCTCCTGCGGTATCGCCGCCGGCGCCGAAAAAGTAAGACGCGCCCTTTTGAACACCGACATCAACCCTGCCGACATCTCCATCACCGGCTGTATCGGCATGTGCTATCTCGAGCCGATCGTCGATATCTATGCCGACGACGGCAGCCTCACCCGTCTCGTCAAGGTCGGCGAGAACGATGCCGAGGCGATCGCCGAATATGTTGCAAGCGGTGATCTGAGCAAAGTTGAAAAGCTTGTCGTATCCGACGAGGACAAGGAATTTCTGAACAAACAGACCCGCATCGCCCTGCGCAACTGCGGTATCATCAACCCCGAGGAGATCGACGCTTACATAGAGAAGGACGGCTACACCGCCCTTAAGAAGTGCCTGTGCGAGATGACCCCCGAAGAGGTCATCGACGTGATCAAGACCTCCGGTCTTGCGGGTCGCGGCGGCGCAGGCTTCCCGACATGGTTCAAGTGGAACGCCGCGCGTCAGTCACAGGGCGATGAAAAGTACCTGATCTGTAACGCCGACGAGGGCGACCCCGGCGCGTTCATGGATCGTGCGGTCATCGAGTCCGACCCCCACAACCTGATTGAGGGTATGCTCATCGGCGCCTATGCCATCGGCGCAAAGCACGCGGTCGTCTATGTCCGCGCGGAGTATCCGCTCGCGATCAAGCGTCTGAAAAACGCGATCGCTCAGGCAAAGGAAAAGGGCATCATCGGCGAGAACATCTTCGGCTCCGGCTTCTCCTGCGATTTTATGATCAAGGCGGGTGCGGGCGCATTCGTCTGCGGTGAGGAGACCGCGCTGATCGAGTCGCTCGAGGGTCACCGCGGTATGCCGCGCTTGAAGCCTCCGTTCCCGGCACAGTCCGGCTTTTGGAGAAAGCCCAGTAACATCAACAACGTCGAGACCTTCGCGAATGTCGCGTGGATCATCAACAACGGCGGCGAGGCATTCGCCGCGATGGGTACCGAGGGTTCAAAGGGAACGAAGGTATTCGCGGTCACCGGCAAGGTCAAGCGCTCGGGTCTCGTCGAGATCCCGATGGGCAAGACCCTGCGCGACGTCATCTTTGATATCGGCGGCGGCATGAAGACCGACAAGGCGTTCAAAGCCGTCCAGATGGGCGGTCCGTCCGGCGGATGTATTCCTGCCGAATTGATCGACACCGTCATCGACTACAAGGCGCTCGGCGCGACCGGCGCGATCATGGGTTCCGGCGGTATGGTCGTCATGGACGAATCCACCTGCATGGTCGGCATGGCGAAGTTCTTCCTTGACTTCACCGCCAAGGAGAGCTGCGGCAAGTGCATCCACTGCCGCATCGGTACCAAGCGTATGCTCGAGATGCTCGAGCGCATCACCAAGGGAGAGGGCAAAGAAGGCGACATCGAGCTATTAGAGGAGCTGTGCTATTCGATCAAGGACGGCGCACTCTGCGGTCTCGGTCAGACAGCCCCGAACCCGGTTCTCACCACCATCAAATATTTCCGCGATGAATATGAGGCGCATATCAACGACAAGAAGTGTCCCGCCGGCGAATGCTCCTATCTGATCGAATACAAGATCATCGCCGACAAGTGCCGCGGCTGTACCATGTGCGCGCGCAACTGTCCTGTCGGCGCGATCAGCGGCACCGTCAAGAATCCTCATGTCATCGACACCGATAAATGTATCAAGTGCGGCAAGTGCTACAGCGTCTGTAAGTTCGGCGCCGTCGTGAAAGAGTAAGGAGGGGTCGAAAATGATAAATCTGACAATTAACGGAAAAGCAATACAGGCCCCCGAGGGTTCAACGATCCTTGAAGCGGCTCGCGCCAACGGCATCGACATCCCCACCCTGTGCTATGACAAGGCGGTCGAGATCTACGGCGCATGCGGACTGTGCGTCGTCGAAGCCGAAGGCATCCCGAAGCTCCTGCGTTCCTGCTCCGCAAAATGCACCGAGGGCATGGTCGTCAACACCGAGAGCGAGCGCGTCGTGCGTTCCCGCAAGGTCGCGATGGAGCTGCTCATGTCCGCCCACGACGGCGACTGCGTCGCTCCGTGCCAGCTCAACTGTCCCGCCAGAACCGACTGCCAGGGCTATGTCGGTCTGATCGCGAACGGCGAATATGACGTGGCGATCAAGCTGATCAAAAACAAGATCTCTCTCCCCGCTTCCATCGGTCGTGTCTGCCCTCATCCCTGTGAGAAGGCGTGCCGCCGCAAGAACGTCGAGGAGCCGATCAATATCGCACAGCTCAAAGCCTTTGCTGCCGATATCGACCTCAACGCAGAGAGCTACATCCCCGAGTGCAAGCCCGCCTCCGGCAAGAAGGTCGCCATCATAGGCGGCGGCCCCGCGGGTCTGACAGCGGCATACTACCTCGCCATCATGGGTCACGAGGTGACCGTCTATGACATGATGGAGAAGATGGGCGGCATGCTCCGCTACGGCATCCCCCAGTACAGACTTCCCAAGGAAGTCCTCGACAAGGAGATCGCCATCATCGAGAAAACCGGCGTGAAGTTCAAGAACGGCGTGAAGCTCGGCGTTGACTTCACCATCGAATCCTTAAAGGCTGAGAACGACGCGGTCATCGTCGCGGTCGGCGCGTGGAAGAGTAGCTCCATGCGTACCCCGGGCGAGGAACTCGAGGGCGTCTACGGCGGTATTGACTTCCTGCGCGGCGTGATCAAGGGCAACGCTCCCGCTATCGGCGAGAAGGTCGCCATCTGCGGCGGCGGCAACACCGCGATGGACGCGTGCAGAACCGCTGTCCGTCTGGGCGCGAAGGAGGTCTACGTCGTCTACAGACGTACCCGCAACGAGATGCCTGCCGACAAGCTGGAGATCGATGAGGCTGAGGAAGAGGGCGTTATCTACAAGTTCCTCACGAACCCCATCTCGTTCAACGGCGAGGACGGCAAGGTCACGTCCATCACCCTCCAGATCATGGAGCTGGGCGAGCCGGATGCCTCCGGTCGCCGCAGACCCGTCCCCGTAGAGGGCAAGACCGAGGAGATCGCCGTCGATTCCGTCATCCTCGCGATCGGTCAGAAGCTCGTCACCGAGGACGTCAAGGAGCTTGAGCTCAACGACCGCGGCAACATCATCGCCGATCCCGATTTCTTCACCACCAACATCGAGGGCGTATTCGCCATCGGCGACGCCACCAACCGCGGCGCATCCATCGCGATCGAAGCCATCGGCGAAGCGGATCGCTGTGTCAAGGCAGTCGACGCTTATCTGAACGGCCAGGCGCTCGACACTCGCGTTCCCTATATCAGCAAGCGCGACGAGGCGACCATCGATTACAGCGACCGCGAGAAAGAGAGCCGTTTGACTCCGAAGGTCCTTCCCGCCGACGTCCGCAACAAGAGCTTCGACGAGGTATCTCTCGGCTTCACCGAGGAAGAAGCGCAGAAAGAGGCATCCAGATGCCTCGAGTGCGGCTGCCGCGAATATTACAAGTGCAAGCTGCTGAACGTTGCTCAGCGCTATGATATCCACCCCGAGCGCTTCAAGGGCGAGATGCCCCAGAAGTACACCCATGACGCCAACGCGTTCATCGAGCGCAACACCGCGAAGTGCATCCTCTGCGGACTGTGCGTGCGCTCCTGCCGCGAGGTCATGGACATCCACGCGATCGGGCTGATGGGACGCGGCTTCAAGACCGACGTCTCCCCCGCCTTCTCGCTGCCGCTCGATCAGACCAACTGCAACAACTGCGGACTGTGCGTGAGCCTATGCCCCACCGGCGCGCTGACCGAGAAGTCCACCCTGAAGAAGCAGGTCCCGCTGAACGAGAGCTACACCGAGGAATTCATCGACATCAACGGGACACGAGCGTCAGTTCTCGTATCCCGCTACAACGGCATCAAGCTGCGCGTCATCCCGAACGACGAGATCTCCCGCAACTGCGGACTCTCCCGCGAGGAACTGCTCGCGAAGGTGCAATAAGTTTTATCCGTAGGGGACGACTACATCGTCCCGCGGGCGGATGAAGGCATCCGCCCCTACAGCACAAAAGAGCCGCTCCGATCTATCTGATCGGGGCGGCTTTTTGACGCATAGCGTCGAGGTTCCTTTATATCAATTGATTTATCGCGTCAAACCGCTAAATTATTTGCAACATTTTGTATAATTGTTGCAAAATCACCGTGTATTACGCCGCGTATTCGCACAATTTCCTGATTTTTATGAAATTTCCTAAAATCCTCTTGCAAATTTGACCTATCTATTATATAATGCTAACTGTGCGATAT
>JAFSRK010000280.1 GCA_017446165.1 Ruminococcus sp. | reverse complement strand
GGGGTGCCGTTTCCGGCTGAGGAACGTCTCTACGATAACGCGTCTTTCCTATTTTGAATGATCTGTGAAGGAGAAGGTTTCTTATGAATACCGACAAGTATCTGCATTATCTTGACCGCCTGTCCGACTACCGCCGCGTCCATTCGCTGAATGTCGCCGAAGAAGCGGTACGCTTCGCGAAAAAATACGGCGGCGACGTTGAAAAGGCGCGTTTAGCCGGACTCCTGCACGACGTCACCAAAGAAACCAATTTCGATACCCAGTTGCAAATCATCGAAAACGGTGGTATAATGCTCTCCGAACTGGAGCGTAAATCGCCCAAGCTCTGGCACGCGATCTCCGGCGCCTGCTATGTGCGCGACGTGATCGGCATCGACGATCCCGATATCTTCAACGCGATCCGTTACCATACCACCGCCCGCGCGGACATGAGTCAGCTCGAAAAGCTGATCTTCCTCGCCGATTTCACCTCCGCCGAGCGTGATTATCCCGACATCGGCGTCATCCGCGAGCATGCTCAGCACTCGTTGGAGGAGGGCATGCTCTACGGCATCAAATTCACGATCGGCAGGCTGGTCGGCAGGGGCGACCTCGTCAGCCCCGACGCGCTCGCCGCGTATAACTGGATACTGCTGAATCAATAAAACTCTGTTGAGAGTAACGTGCGTTTTCGTAGGGACGAGCATTGCTTGTCCGCAGAATGACGGGCTTAGATAATCGCAAAAGCTACAGATAGGGGGATAATCCGCCGCTGAGGCGGACGACCACTGGTCGTCCCTACAGAATAATATTACGAGGTATATATGGACTCATTACAAGAAGCAAAAGCTATCGCTAAAATCTTAGACAACCGCAAGGGCGAGGACGTCCGCGTCATCAAGATCGCCGACATTTCCTCTCTTGCCGACTATATGGTCATTGCGACCGGCAACTCCTCCACCCATGTCAAGTCCCTCGCCGACTATGTCGAGTACGAGATGGATGAGCAGGGCGTGTCCGTCAGCCATATCGAGGGTCACCGCTCCGATACATGGATCCTGCTGGATTATGTGGACGTGATCGTTCACGTTTTCAACGAGGAAAGCCGTCAGTATTACGATCTCGACCGCCTCTGGGAGGACGGCGAGCTCGTCGATATCTCGGATATCATCACGGAATGATAAGCCTTTCCCTTGAGAGAATTGTAATCGCTCGCTTTAAGAGGAAATGCAAACTGAATCAGCCCCCTTTGACGAGGGGGCAGCCGGATGAGCTTTCGTAAGAGAAAGCGGCGTTTGACCGGCAGGGGAGAGATAACGCAACAGTACAGTAACGAATCGTCTTTTGGTTCAAGCCGACGTCGGAGTATCATTACTCACCGTATTGAGTCAAGCGTAAGTCGACCATTGTAACGTATCGTTATCTCTCCCCCAACCCCCTCGTCAGAGGGGGCGGTAAAAAGCTCTGTTCTTAAGTTAATATCTACCCCTCGAGGGAAAACTTTAGTAAATTACGTTGGAGGGTTAACTATGAAATACAATCACAAATCCGTTGAGCCCAAGTGGCAGCAAATCTGGGAGGATAAGGGAGTTTTCCATGCTCAGCCCGACTCGGACAAGCCCAAGTTCTTCTCGCTGATCGAGTTCCCTTACCCCTCGGGTCAGGGTCTGCACGTCGGACATCCCCGTCCCTACACTGCGCTGGATACCGTATCCCGCAAGCGCCGGCTGCAGGGCTATAACGTCCTGTATCCCATCGGCTGGGACGCGTTCGGTCTGCCGACCGAAAACTACGCTATCAAGAATCACATCCATCCCGAGATCGTCACCAAGAACAATATCGCACGCTTCAAAAAGCAGATCCAGTCCTTAGGTATCTCCTTCGACTGGAGCCGTGAGATCAACACCACCGACCCCGACTACTACAAGTGGACCCAGTGGATCTTCCTGCAGCTCTTCAAGCATGATCTGGCTTATAAAAAGGAGATGGCGGTCAACTGGTGTACCTCCTGCAAGTGCGTTCTCGCGAACGAAGAGGTCGTCAATGGCGTCTGTGAGCGCTGCGGCAGCGAGGTCGTCCGCAAGGTCAAGAGCCAGTGGATGCTCGCGATCACGAAGTACGCTGACCGTCTGATCGACGATCTCGATCTGGTCGACTATCCCGAGCGCGTCAAGCTCCAGCAGAAGAACTGGATCGGACGCAGCTACGGCGCCGAGGTCGAGTTCGACACCACCGCTGGCGACAAGCTCGTCGTCTACACCACCCGTCCCGATACGCTCTACGGCGCGACCTACATGGTCGTTTCCCCCGAGCACCCTTATATCGAGAAGTGGGCAGATAAGCTCACGAACCTTGATGAGATCAAGGCGTATCAGCGCGAGTCTGCGAAAAAGAGCGACTTTGAGCGCACCGAAATGAACAAGGACAAGACCGGCGTGAAGCTCGAGGGCGTCACCGCGATCAACCCCGTCAACGGACGCGAGATCCCGATCTTTATCTCCGACTATGTCCTGATCTCCTACGGCACCGGCGCGATCATGGCGGTGCCGGCGCACGATACCCGCGACTGGGAGTTCGCGAAGAAATTCGATCTGCCGATCATCGAGGTCGTCAAGGGCGGCGACGTCGAGAAGGAAGCCTTCACCGACTGCGCGACCGGCGTCATGGTCAACTCCGGCATTCTCGACGGTCTGTCTGTTGAGGATGCGAAGAAGAAGATCACCGAATTCCTGACCGAAAAGGGCATTGGTCATCAGAAGGTCAATTTCAAGCTGCGCGACTGGGTATTCTCCCGCCAGCGCTACTGGGGCGAGCCGATCCCGATCGTCAAGTGCGAGCAGTGCGGCTATGTCCCGATCCCTGAGTCTGAGCTGCCCCTGCGTCTGCCGATGGTCGAGAGCTACGAGCCCACCGATACCGGTGAATCGCCCCTCGCCAACATGACCGAGTGGGTCGAGACCACCTGTCCCTGCTGCGGCGGCAAGGCGTACCGTGAGACCGACACCATGCCCCAGTGGGCAGGCTCGTCATG
>JAFSRK010000279.1 GCA_017446165.1 Ruminococcus sp. | reverse complement strand
TTTTAATTGAAATTAGTTTTAGGGGGCGATATTGACTCGGCTGTTCGAGCAGCGACCGTAGGGGATGGGCTTGCTTCTCCCGAAAACCTATCCGATAGATTCATTTATTCGCGAAGCATTTCAACCTCTCTGTTATCGCCATACAACAACAGCCGCTCCATCACGAAGCGGCTGTCATCATAATCATTATTCTATTTTTATTCTTGCGATTCAACCGACTTGTTCTCTCTGAACAATCCGTCGGTTTTATTTTGTATTGCTTTGATCGTGTGCAGAATACCGAACACGGCGAACGGTATCAGCATAACGAAGAACGGCAGCATAAACTGGCTCTTTGCCTCACAGATCGTGTGATAGATCAACCCGCCGAACACAGCAGAGGGGAGAATGACGACCTCCGGTGAGAGCTTCTTTTTAACGATGATCCAGACCATTCCCGCGACAAATCCGATGAAGATAATCATGTTGTAGTAGTTGAACCATCTGTCAAAGATCTTGGACAATCCGCCGGTATAGACCGATTTCGCGAGCTTCGGGAACGGCTCGGGATTCTTGACGGTCGCTTCGGGGATATCATGCTCGCGCACCTGACTGACCCAGATTGACTGGAACGACGGTTCGTTAATCTCGCTCATCAGCTTTGTGGTGTAGAACTCGACGAGTCTGCCTTCGTCGCTGAGCTGCTGTCTGCGCTTTGCGATTTCTTCATTTGCCACTTTATTTGCCGCCGCTTCATCCATTTCATGGCTTGTCATGGTGTTCACTGCAACATAGGAGAACCATCCTCCGTAGCGCGGGGAGCTTTCCTCCTCAGTCACGCCCATGTAGGCGTAGAGCGTGTTGGTCACGCGGGTGTTCAGTGTTGTGCCGCTATTGCCGGCATACGCCTGTTCGACCAGCATTTGTAGCCCGATGGGGCAGAGGATCATCAGCGCGATGATCGCGAGCGAGATGAATCTCAGCTTGCCGATCATGTGGAGCAGCAGAGCGATCACAACGGCGATCAAAACCACCATGTAGGTATATTTGATCAGCACCGCGAGGGTCATCAGCAGGATCGCCAGTCCGCCGAACAGCAGCTTGTTGTCCTGCATATATCGAACGGTGAAGAACACCGCCCACAGTGCGAACGCCAAACCGATGATCACACCGTTTGTCAGTGTCGTGATGAACATCGGCTGGAAACAGACGATCAGCGCGATCGCGGTCATATTGGTGACCGATTTCTGCTTGAAAATGCGGTTTGTGATCATCACGAGCGCGACATAGGCAAATTGTAATGCGATCACATTGGGAATCTGTAACAGCAGTTCGGAGCTTTCCGCGCCGAAGATCTTGAACAGGATCTCGGCAAAGAAGACATATCCGAGCTGGAGCGGATAGAACTGATAGTAGCTGTAGTTGCCGGCATAGGGGGTGGTGAACTTCGAGTAGCTGCCCTGTGCGGCTTCACGCGCGGTCGTCAGCATCGTAGCGGTTTCGCCGCTTGCAAGCGATCTGACGGTCAGCACCCAGATCAGCGGCAGCGCCGTAGTGATGACCAGCATCACGCCGACGATATATTTGGTGTTGACGCGGCTGATATGCACATTCTTGCGGATCAGCACCAGCAGTCCTAACACAGTGAGTATCAGCAGGGCAAGGTTGGTGATCACGCTGTCGTTCTCGAACAGGATCTGTTCCGAAGACGGATTATCGCTTCTGAATCGACAGGTCTGCAGTACGCTGTATACGGATACCAGCGCAAACAGCAGTCCCGCGAGGATCGCCGCGATCGCCGAGCAGATCTCAACGGTTCTTTGTCGGATGACCAAAGTATTATTTTTCACGTTCGTTACCTCTTGATAGAAAAGTCTTCGTTGTTGAACGAGGGCAGCTTCGGTGCGCCTCTGGGAACGCGCATGATGGGGTTGTAGTCGAATTTTCTGCATTTGCCGTTTTTCAGCACCTTGTGCGCCGAACAAAACTGGGTGTTACCCTCGGTCTTGGAGTAGGAGCAGTAGGTGCATGACGGCACGATGTTCTTGCCGAATAATGGTTTTTTCATACGATCACCATGATTGATATATTATAACTAATTTATTATATCATTAGTTTTTCGCTATTGCAAGAGATATCAAAGCGTAGTATAATGAATTCGGTGATTAATTTGAAACTGGATTCCAAAGTATTGAAACTGAATATCAACGAGGGTGTCGGCTATCTGACCTTCAATGCGCTCAGTGAGATCCCGTTCATCCGTCATGCCTTTTCGACAAAGATCGGCGAGGGGACGACGACCGTCCACCAGATGGACATGAGCTTTGATCATGACGACCGTGAAGCCGTGACCGCGAATTATCGGATGCTGTGCAAAGCGGCAGGCTTTGATTTTTCTTCATTGATAGCATCCTCTCAGGATCATCACACCTTTGTTCGTGTCTGTACCTCGGGGGGAAAAGGCGTCGGCATCTATCGTGAGAAGGATATCCAAAGCGTCGACGCGCTCGTGACCATCGATCCGGGCTTGACTCTCTGCACCTATTATGCCGACTGCACGCCGATCTTCTT
>JAFSRK010000027.1 GCA_017446165.1 Ruminococcus sp. | reverse complement strand
TGATCTCGGTATCAAGCGGCTTTTCGATATAGTCGTTGTTGATCATATAGCCGGGTTCTTCCAAAGAATCAGAGCTTTCGGAATCGAAATAAATGCAGCCGAGTTCGGTGTGGTCGGCGGCGGTACCTTCCGTGAAGCTGATACCGGAGATGAAATCGTTCAACTGTTTTTCAGTGACGTTCTCATAGTAAATGAGCAGCAGGACGTTGACTTCCTCATAGTAGACATACATGCGGTCAAAGCCGTCATAATTCTCTGAGGGAATTATTTTGTAGGCGGTATGACCCGCGATTACGGTTTCTTCATAGGTGTCGGCATAGTCGGCAATATCAGCGATACCGCCGGTGTTGGGGCGGATGGGATCGAGGGAGAAGCCGTCGGTGTAGGGCTGTTCTGCGTTGAGCTTGTAGTACTTCATGCCGTCGGTGTTGGGCACCTCGGCGAAACCCTCGGGAATTTCGACGTGCATTTTGACGTATTGGGGGTAGGAAACTTTCGAATCGGAGGCGACGGTGAGCTTCACGCCGTAGTTGCCGACCTTCTCCGCATTCAGACTGCTGATGATCTTCGACGCGCCGAAGATGGCAGAGGGAATGAGGGTGAGGGTCAGCGCGGCGGCGATGGCGATCTTCGCGGCTTTAGAGAGCCGCTTTCGATACGGTGCAGAATCCTTTGCTTCGGCGATTGCGGCATCGACCGCATAGCGGAATCGCTCGGGTGTCGGTTTAAACGGATTAGTCATATTGTTTTCCATTGCGGTTATCCTTTCACGTTTTTTGAATCGCGGTTCTGATTATTAGAGTCGCGGGACGGGGGAAAGGTTCAAAAAATTAGGAATTATTTAATTGGAATATCTTCCGGATTACATAATAAAAAGTCAGCGCCCTCTGCGGACGCTGACTTTTATGCTTAAGACATATGTTAATTAATAGAATCTTCTGTTGCGGGCGGCTGCCTTCTGCTTCTTCTTCTCGACGGTAAAGACGATGGTGAAGGTGATCAGCATGACGACGATCATGATGGCAAGCCAGAGGATGAACTCGAAGTTGGTGGTCTTTGCGTTCTTCTGCATATCGACCGAATCGGTGACGCCTGAGAGCGACTTGGAAGCGACTGCGGTGGTCTTCTTCTCAACCTCGGTGTTCGGAGCGGTAGCGGGGGTAGTGGTGGGAGCTGCCTGTGCGGGAGCGTTGACGTTGATCTTCTCAGCGGGGGTAGTATCAGCATCGCTGACCTTGACTTCTGCGGGCATCTCAACAGCCTTTTCGGAGAAGAGGGTGTCATAGGTGACTTCGTCGACAACACCGGTCTCGACCAGCTCGTTGTTCTTCTGGAAGCCCTTGACAGCAGTCTCAGTCTGAGCGCCGAAGGAACCGTCGGGAGTAGCCTCGAGGTAACCGAGGATGTTCAGGCGTTCCTGGATCAGCGCGACCTCGTCGGCAAAATCGCCGAGAGCGTAGGATACGGTTGCATCCTCTGCGGGAGCAGCTTCGGTGGCTTCCTCAGCGGCGGGAGTTTCCTCCTGAACGCCGGTCTCGGCAAGCTCGGTGTCCTTCTTCTTTGCGATGACTTCCTCCTCTTCCTTTACATAAGCGGGAGCGTCGTCGCTGTAGAGAATGTCGGCGTCGTTGCCGGCAATACCGTCTTCAAAAAGACCTGCAGTCTTCTGGAAGAGCTTGAAAGCAGCTTCGGTCAGATCGCCGAAGTCACCGTCGATGGAACCGTTGTAGTAGCCCAGCTCCTGGAGTCTTTCCTGGAGCTTCTCGACCTTTGAGCCGGAAGAACCGTTTCTCAGGAAACCGTCATCGGTCGCGGTGGTTGCGGTAGTCTTTGTGGAAGCGGTCTTCTCGGAAGAGCTTGAGGAAGAGGTGCTCGAGGGGGTAGTGGTGCAGGCGCCTGTGGAATCAAAGTAATAGGTGACGCCGTCGATGGTGCGGGAAGTGTCGACGATGTATTCGCCGTCTTCATAGTAGTAGGAGTCGCCGTTGAACTGCTCCCAACCGTTCTCAGGATAGGAAACAGCGGTCAGCTTGAACCAGCAGTCCCAGTTGTTGTAGCCGCCGATGGACTCGTAGCAAACGCCGTAGTCGGAACCGCGCGCGTCAACTTCCATACCGTCTGCAATATAAACGCCGACGTGACCCGGGCGGGAAAGACCTAAGCCGTGAACTCTCGGGATACCGCTGCTGACGTAGCCCCAATCTCTGCCGTTGGCTTTGGCGTCATCGAGCATGCTCATTCTGTCGCCGCCGCAGTAGGACCAGATCAGACCGGAGCAGTCAACCGCACCCGGCTCACAGCCGCCCCATACATACGCCCAGCCCTCGTAGTATGCGTTCAGGCAATACTCGGCGAGTCCGGCGCCTGTACTCGCAGCGCCGGAGGTGACGGTAGCCATCACACAAACGCTCGCGATCACAGCGGCAATCATAATAATGGATAATACTTTCTTAAACGTTTTCATAAAAACCTCCGTTGTTCTCAGCGGCTCTGCCGCTCAACAATTTTTGCAACCATGAAAACACAGAATCAGGTGACCGATTCGCGTACATATTATAATGGAAATCATGTGGTTGCGTTGTGTTTTGAGATTACATTGGTAACAAAACTGTCATTATTATATCAAAGAATTATTCCAATATCAACCTTTTTGAGGAAAATGTTGTTAAAATCACAACAAAATTCAAATTCTATTCATAATTGTATACAACTTGTACAAAAAATGTTCACAATTTGGTTGGTTACAAACTGTAACCATTTAATTTCTTTGTAGAAAAATGGCAATTTGGATAATTTTTGACAATTCTCGACAGGAAAAAATAAACGGCGTCTTAATTCGAAGATAGAAAAATAACCAACTAATTATGATTCCACTGCGGAAAAATAAAAGATCCACCGTCGCGGGGACGGCGGATCGGTAGATTTGGATAACGGTTTCTGTTCCTTTTACACTATATAGGGTCAGCCTATGAACATCTGGGTCCAGTAATTGCCCGACGGGACATATCCGACGCCGATCTCGGTGAATGACGCGCGGAGAATGTTCGCGCGGTGACCGGGGGAATTCATCCAGCCTTCGACGACCGCCTCGGGCGTGCGGTAGCCCATCGCGATGTTTTCGCCTGCGCTGCGGTAGTTGACGCCGAAGCGCTTCATCATATCGAACGGTGAGCCGTAGGTGGGGGAGGTGTGGTCAAAATAGCCCTTGTCGTGCATGTCCTGTGATTTCATGCGGGCGATATCGCTGAGTCGTTTGTTAGCGACGAGAGGCTGTAAGCCGTACTGTGCGCGGTAACGGTTGGTCAGCGCGACGACCTCCTGCTCGTAGGCGGAGAGGGTGGTTGTTTCCTCCGACGCTTCCGTCGCCGGCGGTGCGGTGGGAGCTTCGGTAGCGATCATAGCCTCTGTCGGCGCGGTCGTTGGTGCTTCTGTCGGCATGATCGTCGGTGCTTCTGTCGGGATAACAACTTCTGTCGGCTTCACGGTGGGCGCCTGTGTCGCGGGAACATCACAGTCGACTTTGCAACCATCGGTGCAGTTCGGCAGCTTGATACAGCGGATGCCGATGCGGTTGAGTATGTCACAGAGATCCAGCGCGGGGCTGCTGCATTTGCTGTTCACAGAACACTGCGGGCTGACGACGATCTTGTATGTCGCGGCGGTGACGGGAACGGTCGCGGTCATCAGCGTCAGTCCCGAGAGAAGCGTCGCGAGGATGGTTCGAATAAGTTTCATATGTCCTCCTTTTGTGGCGTGTGCGGTCGGTCAACGGATCGTATTTTTGACTGCCGCACGGATGGATTTTCTCGAAGGATCCTTCGCGTTTATCATAGCAGAACGGTAGGTTGACCGACAACCCTCAATGGTTGGAAAAAGTGGGAGAGATTTCCGAATCGGATTCGAGAAAGCGCATGAACAGTGACTTTCTACCGAGAGTAGAGGACGTTTTACGGACGGTAGAACCCACTTTTCGGGATGATAGAATCGCTCATCGGGACGAGTAGAGGGTTCAAAAAGCTTTGTAGATTGTATTTCTCGCCTTTTGATATTACTATTATCTCAGAAAGTTCATGCGCGTATTTTTTCGCAGCTCGATGACCTGTGACTCAGTACAATACCGTTAGGAGGTACCTTCGTGAGCTTTACGATTTTGACCGATACTTCGGCTAATCTGCCTTCGGCATATTTACTGGAACACCAAATCGGCGTTGTTCCGTTCACCTATTCCATCAAGAACAAATCCTATTCGTGTCTCGATACCGAGGGCTTTGACGCGAAGAAATTCTATAAGGCGATGCGCATGGGCGCAGACGTCAAAACCTCGCAGATCAATCTGCAAAGCTATCTGAGCTTTTTTGAGCCGTATCTTGAGCGTGGCGAGGATATCCTGATGATCTGTATGTCGTCGGGCATCAGCGGCGCGTTTCATTGGGCTGAGGCGGCAGGTGAGGAGCTGCTCAAAAAGTATCCCGACCGCAAGATCAGGCTGATCGATACGCTCGCGGCGTCGCTCGGCGAGGGTGTGTTTGTCCTCAGAGCTGTCGACATGCGTAACGAGGGCAAGGATATCGACGAGGTTTATGAGGACATCATGGAGGAAAGACACCGCATGTACCAGGTGTTCACCGTGGATGATCTGATGTATCTCAAGAAAACCGGACGCGTCAAGGGCTCGGTGGCGATCGTCGGCAATATGCTGCACGTCAAGCCGCTGCTCAAGGGCAACGAAAACGGCGAGATCGTGAACTTTGCGAAAACCATCGGCAGAAAGCGCGCCATCGGCGATCTGGCTCAGAAGTATAATCAGTTGGTCAAGGAGCCTGAGAATCAGGTGGTGGGCATCGCGCATGCCGATTGTGAGGCGGACGCGAAGATGCTCGAGGAGCTTCTCAGACAGAAGAAGCCGCCGAAGGAGATCCTGACCGTGATGTATGAGCCGGTGACGGGTTCGCATGTCGGCCCGGGAACACTTGCGTTGTTCTTCATGGGGAATGAGGACGTCAGATCAAGATGATACAGCAGATTTTCAGCGGCTTTCGTGACGGAAGCCGCTTTTCTGTAGGCGATAGGCGCCGAAAGCGGTGAAGTCGGTGTTTGCGCAAAATATGAAGTCTGTGCTTCGGCAAAATATTTGCTTGACTTTTGGCATTATGTATGATAAAATCTTAGGTGCTTTGGAGAGATGTCCGAGTGGTTTAAGGAGCTAGTCTTGAAAACTAGTGATCCCGCAAGGGACCAAGGGTTCGAATCCCTTTCTCTCCGCCAATCGAATGATAGTATATTTACTTCACATATACGGAGGATTACTCAAGTGGTGAAGAGGCTCCCCTGCTAAGGGAGTAGGTCGCTAACGCGGCGCGAGAGTTCGAATCTCTTGTCCTCCGCCAGAAAAAGGTGTTACGCAACAGCGTGACACCTTTTTCTTATGAAGTGCATGGTATTCGAGCCGAGAGCCGCGGACACGCGTGTCACGCGGCGTGAGCGTCATCGCCGAACGCATCCGGCGGATGATACAGTGAGAGCGATGGCGGTGCAGCGGTCGAAGAAGCCGAGCGATAGCGAAGGCTGATTCGGGAACCGCAAACTGAGCGAATCTCTTGTCCTCCGCCAAACCCTAAAGGTCTCGAAAATGGCTTTTTAAGCCGTTTTCGGGACTTTTTCTTTGCGGAAAAAGATCCGAACTCTCGTCGTGCTCATAGTCTTGCTCATAATTCCGATTTAGCTTGCTTCAAGCAGATTTGCGATACAATTACACGCATCTTCATTTGCCTGCTGCACTGAATGAATATAGGTGTTCATCGTCGTGCTTGTTTGGCTATGTCCTAAACGGCATAAAAGACGCCGCTAAAAATTTTTTGATGAAAACAGATCCTTTTTATACATCAAATAATGATGTCTCTTGGTTGTGTGCAGAATAGCTAAATATGATCATATATTTTTGGATTGCATGACAGCGGATGATATGATAGAATAAACTTGCGACATAAATCCGAATAGAAGCATTTTGCAATAATGCAAATTGTCATAAGCGTGTATTTTATCTTGGTAAAAATACAGGCTCACTTTTCACGTATTATGACAGTTTTGTGTTAATGCTTGGAATTGGATTTGTGTCGCAGCAAACGGGCTATGTGTTTTTCATGCGTAGCCCACGGGCTGCGCATTTTTTTGCGCAAATACTTTCTCAGGAGGAACTGACATGGAGAAAAGTAAAAAAATCATCAGCCTGCTGTTGGCGCTTATCATGACGCTCAGTGTATTTACCATCGTGCCGTTCAGCGCAGGCGCGGCTCAAGCGGACGTTTCGCCCGTAGGCGCGCCGGAGTCCTATACGGATATCCACGTCGGTGACACGCTGTTTCCGGAGTTCGAGGACGGCGTCGATACCGCCTATTTCAAATTCATCCCCGAGCAGGATATGCCGATCATTTTCACCTCGCGGTCGAGTTTCGGTGTCACCGCCTATCTGTATGACGCGGAGATGAATCAACTGGCATTTAGCGAAGAGTCTTCCTATGACCTCGACAGAGCCGGAGGATTCAATTTCAAGATCGCATACGACGTCTCCGCAGGAAATACTTATTACTTTGGTGTCAAGTATAAGAGCTTCAGCTTCTTTGATGTACAATTAAGAGAGCTTCCCGAGATCAGGGTCGGCGAAACCGCAGCGGCGATGTTCGCGAAAGGCGGCGATTACGCCTATTTCAAATTCGTCCCCGAGCAGGATATGACGATCGATTTCACCTCTCTGTCGGATTCCGATACCTACGGCTATCTGTATGACGCAGATATGAATCTGTTAACATATCACGAGAACAGAAGGGGAAGCTTCGATATCGTTTACGACGTCACCGCTGGAAATACTTATTACTTATGCGCATATTACTCTTATGGCGGTTCCGTGAATGTACAATTAACAATAAAAAAAGATCCCGAGATCAAGCCGACCGAACCGCCTACACAGTCTCCGACAGATGCACCTACTGAACCTTCAACAGATGCACCTACTGAACCTTCAACAGATGTTCCTGCACAGGTGATCAACAGCGGCACCACCGGCGACTGCACATGGACGCTGGACGATGAAGGCGTGCTGACTATCTCCGGCAACGGAGCGATGGCAGATTATTACTGGAGTTCAACAGCCCCTTGGGGGGAAAGTATCACTGAGGTAATCATCCAAGACGGTGTTACAAATATCGGTAATTATGCTTTTGAATACTGCGAAGAACTGACGAGCGTCACGATCCCCGACACGGTCACAAGCATCGGTGAATCTGCGTTTACCGGTTGTTCCGGTCTGACGGGCGTCACGATCCCCGACACGGTCACAAGCATTGGC
>JAFSRK010000278.1 GCA_017446165.1 Ruminococcus sp. | reverse complement strand
TTGGCTGAAGCTCGTCTGCTTCAACTTTCCGTTCGCATTTTTCACCCAGCTTTTCTTTATCCAACCCTTGGTACGCACGATCTTCAAGCTCCTGTTCCGCAAGGATATCAAAGCTCGCGCCGCCGAAACACAGTCAAAGTAGCAAAAGCCGCCGATCCCTCGGCGGTTATTTTGATAGAATTCCATCAAAGAGATAGGGCGGGTCAAAGTAATCTGTCCCCTTGCGGCAGTGATTTATCCTATTTTCACCATTGAAAGTCTTGCTAAAAGCTCGCTCTTGTGCTATAATAAATCGAATATAATGGGTTAGGAGGGTCTATTGATGTTATATCATTCTACTCAAGATAAATCTCAGGTCGTTTCATCCGCTCAGGCGATCGCTCAGGGCATTTCCAAGGACGGCGGTCTGTTTGTTCCCGAAAGCTTTCCGCAGCTCACGCTCGACGAGCTGCGTTCCATGCTGACAAAAACCTACGGGCAGCGTGCGAAGATGATCATCGGCAAGTACCTCACCGATTTCACCGACGAGGAGATCGCCGACTGTGTCGATAACGCCTATACTGTCGAGAAGTTCGGCGATATCAACCCCGCGCCCTTGGCGAACGTGACCTATAACGGTGACGAGCTGAACCTGCTGGAGCTGTGGCACGGTCCGACATGTGCGTTCAAGGACATGGCGCTGCAGATCCTGCCGCATTTTCTGACGAAATCTCTGCAAAAGACAGGCGGCGGCAAGGATGCCGTCATTCTGGTCGCTACCTCAGGCGATACCGGCAAGGCGGCTCTCGAGGGCTTCCGCGATGTACCGCACACCAAGATCATCGTGTTCTATCCCGTTAACGGCGTTTCCGCGATGCAGAAGCACCAGATGAATACCCAAGGCGGCGAGAACGTCTATGTCTGCGCGATCAACGGCAACTTCGATGACGCTCAGACCGCGGTCAAGCAGATCTTCACCGACCCCGAGACCGGCGCGATCCTCGATCGCAACGGCATGATGTTCAGCTCTGCGAACTCGATTAACTGGGGACGTCTGCTCCCTCAGATCGTCTACTATGTCTCCGCTTACTGCGACATGGTGAACAGCGGCAAGGTCGCCTTCGGTGAAAAGATCAACATCACCGTCCCGACCGGCAACTTCGGCAATATCCTCGCGGGCTACTACGCTTATGAGATGGGTCTGCCGGTGAACAAATTCATCTGTGCGTCCAACTCGAACAACGTCCTCACCGATTTTATCAATACCGGTATCTATGACAAGAACCGCTCTTTCTATACCACGGTTTCTCCCTCGATGGATATTCTGGTATCCTCGAACCTCGAACGCCTGCTCTATGTGATGTCGGGAAGAAACGACGTCGAAACAAAGGGCTATATGGACGCCTTGAAGACAAAGGGCGTCTATGAGGTCAGCGCGGAGATCAAGGAGAAGATCGCCTCCATGTTCTACGGCGGCTATGCCGACGAGGACGCCACCGAGAAGACCATCCATGATCTTTTCGAACAGGAGCATTACCTCTGTGATACCCACACCGCTGTCGCTGTCGCCGTGTGCGATGAATATGTCAGGAAGACAGGGGATAAGACCCCCGTCGTGATCGCGTCCACCGCCAGCCCCTATAAGTTCTCGAAGGCGGTCCTGACTGCTCTCGATAAGGGCGAACTGCCCGAGAGCGAGTTCGATATGGTCGAGAAGCTCAACGAGCTGACCGGCGCACCCGTACCCGCGCCGCTCGCCTCTCTGCGCGGCAAGACGGCACGTTTTTCCGATGTGACCGACAAGGAAGATATGCAGGGCGTTGTCCTGCGCGCGCTGGGGATCGCTGAATGAGCCTGTTCGCGATCGCCGACACCCACCTGTCCCTCGGCACAGACAAGCCGATGGACGTCTTTCACGGCTGGTCGGACTATGTTTCGCGGCTGAAAGAGAATTGGGAACGTCTCGTCACCCCCGACGACACCGTCATTGTGGGAGGCGATATCTCCTGGGCGATGAAGCTGGAGGAGTGCTTCGAGGACTTTTCCTTTCTGAACAGCCTCCCGGGGCAGAAGATCTTCGTCAAGGGCAACCACGACTATTGGTGGCAGACCAAGAAGAAGATCGAGGACTATCTGGCGGCGAATGGCTTCGATACCATCCGCATCCTGTTCAACAACGCATTCGAGGTCGGCGACTATGCCGTCTGCGGTACCCGCGGCTGGTACTACGACAAGGAGGGCGAACACGATATCAAGGTGATCAACCGAGAGATCGGTCGTCTGAGAACCTCCTACAATGCCGCCCTTGCCACCGGAAAACAGCCTGTCGTTTTTCTTCACTACCCGCCCGTCTACGGCGATATCGAGTGTGAGGAAATCATGAACGCGCTTTTGGAACTGGGCGTCAAAACCTGCTACTACGGTCACCTGCACGGCGAGCGCACCCACAAGAACGCCGTTCAGGGCGAATACAAGGGGATCGATTTCCACCTGATTTCCGGAGATTATCTGCGCTTTATACCCCTTCTGGTTCGCTGACAAGCGGCGAATGATATCGAATTATCCAGTTTTCATGCGTTTAGACCCGAAAATTTTACATTTTTAACATAGTATTTTTTTACTATTTATGTTATATTATCAGTGTTACAAGTTTGTAGTATTTATGGAGGAATTAAAATGAGCTTAAAATCATCTACATTAAAAGAGGCAAATACCTACGAAGTAGAAGTCAGCGTTGACGGCGAGACCTTCAAGGCAGCCGTTGACAAGGTATACAAGAAAGAATCAAAGAAAATCAACGTACCCGGTTTCCGCAAGGGCAAAGCCCCCCGCGCGATCATCGAGCGCATGTACGGCAAAGAGGTCTTCTATGATGATGCGATGCAGGATTGCTATCCCGAGGCGCTGGATGCAGCCGCTAAGGAAGCTGACCTGAAGATCATCTCCGTCACCGCTCTCGAGGCGACCGAGGTTTCCGAGGACGGCTTCACCTTCAAGGCGACCGTCATCGTTGAACCCGAGATCGAGATCAAGGACTACAAGGGCATCGAGGTAGAGAAGATGTCCACCGAGGTCACCGACGAGATGATCGATCATGAGATCGAGCATGTCCGCGAGCGCAACAGTCGTATGGTCACCGTTGAGGACAGAGCCGCCGAGACCGGCGACACCGTTGTCATCGACTTTGAGGGCTTCTGTGACGGCGAGGCGTTCGACGGCGGCAAGTCCGAGAACTACAACCTCGAGCTCGGCTCCGGTAACTTCATCCCCGGTTTTGAGGATCAGATCGTCGGTCACAGCACCGATGAGGAATTCACCATCGACGTAAAGTTCCCAGAGGAGTATCAGGCAGAGAACCTCAAAGGTAAGGACGCTCAGTTCAAAATCAAGCTCCACGAGATCAAGAAGAAGGAGCTGCCCGAGGTCGACGACGATTTCGTCAAGGATGTTTCCGAGAAGGACACCGTTGCGGAATACAGAGAGGAACTCAAGGAGCAGATCGAGCATCGCTTAGAGCATGAGGCTGAGCATGACATCGAGCACAAGCTCACCGACGCCGTGATCGAGAAGGTCGAGGGTGAGATCCCCCGGCAGATGTTCGACAACGAAGCCCAGAATATGATGCGCGAGATGGATATGCGTCTGCGCTCTCAGGGCATGGATATGAACACCTATATGAAGTACACCGGCATGACCGCCGACGCGGTACTCGAGATGTATAAGCCCGAGGCTGAGAAGAGAGTCAAGATGCGTCTTGCTCTCGAGAAGATCGCTCAGCTCGAGGACATCAAGCCCACCGACGAGGAGATCGAGGGCGAGTACAAGAAGATGGCTGACGCGTACCAGATGGACGTTGAGAAGGTCAAGGAGATCATCCCGACCGAGAGCGTTATCGCGGATTATTCCGTAGAGCTTGCGATGAAGCTCGTCAAGGACAACGCGGTCATCAAATAACAGTGACCGGAGATCAGTGATCAGCGGTCGTTATTGAATAGAATAATTATTTGATAACGAATAATACTATACTATTGTGAAAGGATGAATGAATATGGCATTAGTACCCTATGTAGTAGAACAGACCAATCGCGGAGAAAGATCCTATGACATCTTCTCCCGACTCTTGAATGATAGAATCATCATGCTCAACGAGGAGGTCAACGCGACCACCGCTTCGCTGGTTGTGGCACAGCTGCTGTACCTTGAGGGTCAGGATCCCAACAAGGACATCAGCCTGTATATCAACTCTCCCGGCGGCTCCGTGACCGACGGCATGGCGATCTATGACACCATGCAGTATATCAAGTGCGATGTTTCCACCATCTGCATGGGCATGGCGGCTTCGATGGGCGCGTTCCTGCTTGCGGCAGGCGCCAAGGGCAAGCGTTACGCTCTGCCGAATGCCGACATCATGATCCATCAGCCCTCGGGCGGCGCACAGGGTCAGGCGACCGATATTGAGATCCATACCAAGCACATCCTGCACACCAAGCAGAAGCTCAACGAGATCCTCGCAAAGAACACCGGTCAGCCCCTCGACGTGATCAAGGCGGACACCGAGCGCGACAACTTCATGACCGCGCAGGAAGCTCTTGAATACGGTCTGATCGACAAGGTCATCGAGAAAAGATAAGATTCATCTGCATTAGCCGGAGAGCCGAAAAGCTCGTCCGGCTGTTGCTGTAAAAAAGGGGAGAGTGGTTTTCCCCGATAACAGCCGGATTTTGGGGGTGCGGTTGCTCGTGTGACCGGCGTCACGCTCTGACAATCATGCAATCCCTCACCCTCCTGCGGAGGGAGTTCCCTTTACCAAAGGGAGCCATTGGCGGCGATAAGGAGATTAGTATGGCAGGAAAGAAACCGGAGGATAACGTCTACTGTTCCTTCTGCGGCAAGCCGCAGGAGATGGTAGGCAGGATCATCGCCGGAAACGGCGTTTATATCTGTGACCAGTGTGTCGACCTTTGTATGTCGATCCTCGAGGACAGCGAGCTGCCCGCCGAGGAACACATGGATGATATCTCGTCAAAAGCTCCCTCGGGACTTTTAAAGCCCAAGGAGATCAAGGCGATCCTCGACGAGTATGTCATCGGTCAGGATGAAGCTAAGAAAACGTTATCCGTAGCGGTATACAATCACTATAAACGTGTATTCAATCACGATGAGAACGTGGAGTTCGCAAAATCCAACGTGCTGATGCTCGGTCCCACCGGCGTCGGCAAGACCCTCCTGGCTCAGACGCTCGCAAAGGCGCTGGACGTACCGTTCGCGATCGCCGACGCGACCACACTGACCGAGGCGGGCTATGTCGGCGAGGACGTCGAGAACATCCTCTTGAAGCTGATCCAGGCGGCGGACTTCGATATCGAGCGCGCCGAGCGCGGCATCATCTACATCGACGAGATCGACAAGATCGCCAGAAAGAGCGAGAACCCCTCGATCACCCGCGATGTTTCGGGTGAGGGCGTTCAGCAGGCATTGTTGAAGATCGTCGAGGGAACGGTGTCGAACGTTCCCCCTCAAGGCGGCAGAAAGCATCCCCAGCAGGAGTTCCTGCAGGTGGATACGAGCAACATCCTGTTCATCTGTGCGGGCGCCTTTGACGGACTGGACAAGGTTGTCAAGAAGCGCATGGGATCCAAGGTTCTCGGCTTCGAGGCGGACGTTACCGATACACAGGAGATGCTCGAGAAGGACTGGATGAAGCATGTCACCGGTCACGACCTGATCAAGTTCGGCATCATCCCGGAGCTGATCGGCAGACTGCCGGTCATCACGGCGCTGTCCGATCTCAGCGACGACGATATGGTTCGCGTGCTGACCGAGCCGAAGAACTCGCTGATCGCGCAGTATAAGCATCTGTTCAAGCTCGACGGCGTTGAGCTGCTCTTCGAGAAAGAGGCGCTCTATGCGATCGCGAAGAAGGCGAAGGAACAGAACACCGGCGCGCGCGGACTGCGCGGCATCATCGAGGGTCTGCTGACCGACCTGATGTTTGAGATCCCGTCCGACGTATCCGTCGAGAAGATCATCATCACGCACGACGTCGTCGAGAACGGCGCCGCTCCCCAGATCTTCAGAAACGGCGCGGCTGACTTCGCGATGAAGCTCGACATGGGCAACCGCGAAACAGCGTCCTAATTCTAATTGTGATCAGGCTGCATGGATTTCCATACAGCCTTGATTTGTTCTATGATCGGCATTTGCGGTGATTATTACAGTCACCCTACCGCAACACAGGAGAAACTATGGCACAGAATTACGAAAAAACCTTTAATATACCGGTTCTGCCGCTCAGGGGAGTCGTCGTCTTTCCGAAGATGATGCTCAACTTCGACGTCAGCCGCAAGCGCAGTAAGCGTGCGCTCGACATCGCCATGAAGGGCGATCAGCTGATCTTCTTGACGGCGCAGATCGACCCGAGCATGAATGAACCGGCCTTTGACGACGTTTACAAGGTGGGCGTCGTCTGCAAGATCGCCCAGATCCTCAAGGAGGGTGAGAAATCAACGCGCGTTGTGGTCGAGGGACTGTACCGCGCGGTGATTATCAGCTCTGCGGATCACGACGCGTGCATGTATGCTGCTGTCGCTCCCTACGGCAATCGCCGTCAGCGCGTGACGACGACCCGTGATCTCGCGCTGATGCGTTCGCTGAAAGCGACCTTTGAACGATACATGGAGTTATCACCGAAGCTCCCGACGGATATCCTCTTCAAGATCGGACTGTCGAACGACCCCGGCGATCTCACGGATTACGTCGCGGCGAATGTGATGCTCGACGCCGAGATCAAGCAACTGCTGCTCGAAACCAACTCGATTTCCGATAGGCTAGAAATACTGATCGACGCTTTACAGAACGAGATCTTCATCCTCTCTGCCGAGCGCGAGATCATGGACAAGGCTAAGGAGCGCATCGATCGCTCCCAGCGCGACTACTATCTCAGAGAACAGATGAACGTCATCAAAGAGGAACTCGGCGAGGACGGCGAGTTCTCGGACATCGACGAGCTGAGAAAGAAGATCGCCGAGCGCAAGCTCCCCGAGGAAGCGGAACAGACGCTTCTCAAAGAATGTCAGAAGCTCGAGCGCCTGCCCTTCGGCAGTAACGAGGCAAGCGTTATCGAGACCTACATAGAAACCTGTCTGGAGCTTCCTTGGAACGAAACGACCGAGGAAAAGATCGACACCGTCGCTGTCAGAGAACAGCTCGACCGCGATCACTACGGTCTGAACAAGGTCAAGGAGCGCATCATCGAGCAGCTGGCTGTCAGACAGCTCAGCGATAAGGCGAAGGGACAGATCATCTGTCTGGTCGGTCCTCCCGGCGTAGGCAAGACCTCCATCGCCGTCAGCATCGGCGACGCAATCGGCAGAAAGAGCCGTCGTATCGCGCTCGGCGGCGTGCGTGACGAAGCGGAGATTCGCGGTCACAGGCGTACCTATATCGCGTCTATGCCCGGTCGCATCATCGCTGCGATCAAGCAGTGCGGCGTGAAGAATCCGCTGCTCATCCTCGACGAGGTGGATAAGCTGTCCGCCGACTACAAGGGCGACCCCACCTCGGCGCTGCTCGAGGTGCTCGACAGCGAACAGAACATGAGCTTTGTCGATCACTATATTGACATGCCCTTCGATCTCAGCGACGTCATGTTCATCACCACCGCGAACGACGCGGACGCGATCCCTGCGCCGCTGAGAGACAGGATGGATGTGATCGAGCTGTCGTCCTATACGCGCGTTGAGAAGTTCCACATCGCGAAGAAGCATCTGCTCCCGAAGCAGATGAAGCTCTGCGGTATCAAGCGCAAAAATTTCCGTATCACCGACAAGGCGATCTATGCGGTGATCGACTATTATACCAGAGAAGCCGGCGTGCGTAACCTCGAGCGC
>JAFSRK010000277.1 GCA_017446165.1 Ruminococcus sp. | reverse complement strand
CATGGCGATCAGGATGATCATGCCGGTGACCGCCAGACGGTTGCGGAAGAAGCGTTTCGCCACCAGCGCGCCGGGCGAGAGCACCTTGACGCGGCGGTCGTCGTTCAGGGAATACTGCGTCGTGTTTTCTGTTTCATTCTCCGCTTCGGGAGAAAGCTTTTTCTCGTTTTCACTCATATCGGTCCGCCCCCTCTCACGATACGCGGACTCTCGGGTCGACGACGCCGTAGAGGATATCCGAAAGCAGATTCCCGAGCAGCGTCAGCACCGCGGAGAAGACCAGATAGAACATGGAAAACGGGATATCGCCCGAGACCATCGACTGATACGAGGTAAAGCCGATGCCGGGGATCGAGAACAGCGTCTCGGTGATCAGCGCGCCCGCGAACAGACCGGGCAGCGAGCCGCCGACGATGGTAACGATCGGGATCAGCGTATTGCGGAACGCGTGATGATAGATGACCTTGCGCTCGGAAAGTCCCTTGGCGCGCGCGGTGCGGATGTAATCGGCGTTGAGCACCTCGAGCATATTCGTTCTCGTGTAGCGCATCAGCGAACCCATGCTCACCACGACAAGCGTCACAATAGGCAAGAATAAATGATGCGCCTTGTCGAAGAACTGCCCGACCGAGCTGAGCTGATCGTAGCTTCTGCCGACGAGGCCGTACAGATCGAACCAGCCGAGCTTGACCGAGAACACCAGCTTCAGAAGCGACGCAAAGAAGAACGTGGGCAATGATATACCCGCCAGCGCGATGACCGAGATCACGTAGTCCGGCCACCGGTACTGCTTCGTCGCGGCGATGATGCCCAGCGGGATCGCGATGATCAGCTCGAAGAAGAACGAGATCGCGCCCATCACGAACGAGAGCCAGACCGTATCGTTGAATTTCTCGATCACGGGCACGGTCCAGCGCCAGCTGTCGCCGAAGTTGCCGCGCAGCATGTTCCCCAGCCACCCGAAGAAGCCGAGAATGATGCCCTTATCCATATTATAAGCCGCGGTCAGCTGCTGCATCCACTCTTCGTAGCTCTTCGAATTCGGCTGCATCGATCTCTGACGCGCCACGTTCTCGATATACGACGTAGGCAGGCAGCGCATCAGCGCATAAATGATAAACGCAACAAAAAACAGGATAACGACCGAGATCAGCAGTCGTTTGATAATATACTTTCGCACTTACATCAACTCCAAGGGAGAAATTAATAATGAATAGTGAATAGTGAATAACGAATGATCGCCCGATCGTTCGCTGTTCACTATTCATTATCCATCGGAAGGTCCGGATAACGGACGGCAGGCCGCCCGTTACCCGGATATTCGGAATTGTTTATTTCGCGTTCAGCTCAACATCCTGGATCCCGTTCAGCCAGCCGTAATAGGTGGTGATATCGGGAAGCACGGTCGCGATGTTCACTCTCTCGGTGGAGAAGATGATCGCGTTCTGACGCTGATAGACGGGGACCTCAACAGCCCAGTCGACGATGATGTCAAGGCAGGCTTTGTAGGTCTGCTTACGGAACGCCTGATCCAGCGAGGAACGGGCGTCCATGATCAGCTGATCCAGCTCGGGATCGGCGATGTCGTACATATAGTTCGAACCGCCCGCGTCCTGACCGGACTCAACGCCGGAATAATAGACCTGATACATATCGGGATCGAGCGAGGCGCCCCACGCGGCGCACCACATCGGAACGGAATCCGCTTCGATGCCGGTCCACAGATCTGCGGAGTTCGCAAGGTCCTTGACAGTCAGGGTGATGCCGATGGTCTTCAGAGCGTCGGAAGCAAGGTTGAGCATCATGAAGGACGGATGGTCGCCGTTGCCGTCGGCGGGGATCCATACTTCATACTCGAGCTTCGCGCCTTCGGGAGCAGCGGTGACCTTGCCGTCAGCGACGGTGTAGCCCGCTTTCTCGAAGTAGCCGAGCGCAGCCTTCAGGGCAGCGGCGGTCTTCGCGTCGGCGTCCATATCGGAGGTGTAGATCTCGTTGCAGTCCACGTCCTTCGAGAAGGCGATCGCGTAGTCGGCGTCGGTCTTCTGCGGAGCGGCCCAGGAGGTGTTGGAGATCGGGTAGTTGATGACTTCGGCAGCCTCGCCGTAGTAGGAGTCGACGGTCACGTCGCGGTATACCGCGAAGACGGTCGCGAAGGCTTTACGAAGGTTCTTGGAAGCGTCGGAGGCGATATCGCCGCCCACGTTGACGGCCTTCGCGCTGATGCCGAGATAGCCGTAGCCGAGGTTGTCGACGGTGCTGGTGGTGATCTTGTCGCCGTCAACGCTGTCGTTGCCGTTCGCTTCCTTGATGGCCTTGACGGTATCCATGGAATAGGACGGGTCGGTGATGTCGACGGTGCCGGTGATGACGCCGTTCAGCTTATCGGTGTCGTTGGTCTCAAGGAACTGGACGTTCTTGGTCTTGGGAGCGCCGAGGAAGTAGCTCTCGTTCGCTTCGAAGGAAACAACGCCGTTCTCGAACTTGACGAACTTGTAGGGGCCTGCGCCGAGAGGCTGGGTGGTCTTCGCACGTACGGTGGAAAGGTCGCCCTTGTCGAAGCCGAACTGATTGTTGTCATAATCGAACTTCGCTTTGTCGCCGTAATAGTGCATCGGAGCGATCGGGATCGCGAACTGATAGATCGCGGTCGCGTCGACCTTGGTCAGAGAAATGCGAAGGGAATTGTCGCCGGTCTTCTTAATGCCTTCGATGTTCGCGGCGGAATCACCGGTCTTGATACCCTTGCCGGAGTAGTCGCCGAGATCGGGGAACAGATCCTCAACAGAGGAGCCCGCGTTCTCGGTGTTGATCATGCCCGCAACGTCGGAGCCGTAAGCTTCGGTCAGCGCAGCGGCGAAGTCCTCGACGGTGCCGCCCTCGGCGACCTCGAAGCCCCACGCGCCGGCAGCGCCGGAAACGTCGCCTTCATCGGCATAGCCGTTCGCAACGCAGTAATCAACGATCTCCTGCGCAAGATCGAGCGTAGCTTTGTCATACTTCTCCCAGAAAGCGGTCTGCTCTTCTTCGGTGAAGTAGGTGAAGTCGGTGTTGTCCTTGCCGGCCTCGAAAATGAGGTTCAGCAGGGTGTCCATACCGCTTCTGTACTCTTCCATACCCTTGATCGGTACGGCGAAGAAGGTGGAGTTGCCGTCGTAAGTAGGATCGGACAGAACATACATCGAGAAGAT
>JAFSRK010000276.1 GCA_017446165.1 Ruminococcus sp. | reverse complement strand
TTTTCATGTTAAACCTCCAAATCGGCACGACCCTTTTGCAACCCACCTAAGCATATTCGCAAAGAAAGGCGAAACGGTCGGCTCTGCCGTCCGATGTGATTCGCGGGGAAGCACCAAAGGCGACCCCCGCTTTTACCTGCTCAAAATCGCCGTATAATACTTGCTGTAAGTCTCTCAAATAAGCTATATAATATCCGCTGTAAGCCTCTGAAATCGGTGACGATGGTTCCGTAATGTGCGATGATTCATATTGCATGAAGCCGCATTATTAAGCGCTTTTCACCATGGTAACCCCATGCTGAGAAATCATCGTTTCATCGTCACCCATTGTTTTCGGCGTGTAAATCAGGGTGAGCATCCGCTGTGTTTTACGGCGATCTTTTGTGAATTCAATGCCGAGATTCCGGAGTGAGTTTTCGTATTTTGCGAGCTTGGAACTGAGATTATTTGCGCCGATTTTTAATCCCAAACGCTCAAACAACTCGGTTGCCGTTCCTTTAAAAACTGTCTCGCGCTTCATGAAATCAATCAGCGCGGACATGGCTTCATCAGCGAGGAGTAATTCGCGCTCCATGTCGGAAGGTGTGACGCGATACCATCGGCAGGTGTTATGATCGAAACGGACTGAGATTTCTCCGTCGGGAATGTCTCTGCTGATGAAAGAAAGTTTACCGAAAGGCTTGCCCTCTGCTTTGCGCTCCATCACATAAATACCGTCGGCTGCGGCGGTCAAACCTGTCGAGCCGAGGACGGAATCGAAGGTATCTTTCGCTTTCATCTTGCGCGTATGATGGATACAAACGATAGCGATATTGAGCTTGTCCGCAAGGTTTTTCAGCGAAGAAACCACCTGATAATCTCCCGCGTAAGTGTCACCCTTAGGTTTACGAATCTTTTGAAGAGTATCGATCACGATGAGGTTGGTATCCGGATGATCGCGGACGAAATCTTCTATCTGTTCGGCGAGACCTGAGCTGAGCTTTCCTGCTCTTGTTGCCTCGTGAAACTTTGACGGAATAACGTCACGTATCTCACGAGCGCGCTGGATCAACCTTGTCTCGGGATCTTCTAAATCGAGATACAGAACCGTACCCTGTTCGGTAGGATGATCCATAAAGCTTTCGCCTGCCGCGACAGAAAAACAGAGGTCAAGCATAAGCCATGACTTTCCTTCCTTGCGCTTGCCCGCGACGATATTCAGTCCGCGCGGGAGCAAATCTTTGACGACAAACCGGACGGGCTTGACGGTTTTCTTCATCAACTCATCTCCGCTGACGGTTTTCAGCTTCTTGAATTTCTTACGCTTTTGCTTATTCTCCGGCTCAGTAACGACAGTCTGTGACGGCGAACTGTTTGTGTTATGAACATAGTATCTGCCGGCGGCGATCTCTTTCTTGTACTGATTCATTTTTCAACCTTCTTTCCGTTGATATATGTAAACAAAAAGCCTGAGTCAGAGGTGACACTGTGTGAGCATCGCTCTGATCCAGGCTTCCTTCATATCTCTCAGCTAATCTACGCGTATTCACTCACACTAAAACTCAATTATATTAACTTATGGGTAACGCATACCGCGACTCCCTGGATCTGTAAATCCTCGGGATAGATGTCCGGGTATGACTCTTTATCTTCATTACAGGAGCGGAGAATATATCTTCCGTTCTCCTTGATCAACTGTTTAAGGTTGTTCTTGCCCTCGTATAAAGCGACAACATAATCGCCGCTGTCGGCGCCCTTTTGCTGTCTGACGATGACGTAATCTCCGGGATAAATCCCTGCGCCGATCATGGATTCACCCTTTGCTATCAGCGCAAAGAAATCGCCCTTGCCAACGATACTTTCCGGCATACGGATGTATTCAATGACGGTCTCTTCCTCTTCCTGACCTTCACCGCAGGCGACATAACCGAGCACTTTCATATATCTCGAAGGACTTTCCATCTCGGTCTGTGAAGTGCTGATACTTCTGTGTCCGTTGTATTCGATCTCGCCACTTTCTTTCATATCATTCAGATAACGGTGGACGGTGGAAACCGGGATGCCGGTACCGGCAACGATATCTCTGACGGAAGGATAGCGGCCGTTCTCGCCATAGTATTGATTGATGTAATCATAGATCATCGTATATCTTGCAGGCGTCTTCTTCGCCATAACAGAACCTCCTGTATGAAATTGAGACTTATCAGCAGAAAGAACGAATATTCCTGTGCGTTTCACAAATCAAACAGCGGAGAGACTATCGTGTCATCCCCGCTGTTGTGTATCTGTGTATATTTCTGTTGTCATCCTCACACCGAGTTTGAAGCCCTCGATGTAGGCGTCGCGCTCTGACAGCGCGATCAGCGACAACTGACAGTTATCTATCTGCTCTAGTTTTTCTTTCTGCTGATCGTCAGTCAAGATATATTTCAGCTCATCAATCAGCCTTGTCATCTCTGACAGCGTTTTCCTGGTATCCTTGCTCTGCTTATACTCGCTTGGATTGATGTTTCCGAAGTAGAAATTCTCTAATGTGGTCATGGTATCGCGCCCCTTTCAAGCACAACACAATACCACAGAAAACAAGTAAGTCAAGCGATTTTTCAACATAAGTTTACCAGAATAATTTGTATCAATCTTGCCGTCTTTCTCTGTGTCTTAACGCTAATTATAGTGTTATTGCAAACCTTGCATCCGGGGTTTGCATTTTTTATTTTGGGGTTTGCATTTTCAAAAAGAGGGTTTGCATTTTTCAAGAGGGGGTTTGCAAAATCAGAAGGGGGGTGCAAATTTCAAAGGGGGTTTGCTAACGTGTTGTCATGAGTTCTTTTATATTGATCATCTCACAAACGGTACGGTGTACTCTGCGTTTATCTCGGCGATCTCTTTCAGCCCGTCGATGTACGGCTGATAGAGCAATTCGATCCTGCCGCCGCCGCGGTTGTCACAGCCGGAGCAGAACTCGCATTCTGCTCCGCAGCTGCCCCACAAAGCTTTTCTAACGATCTCTTCGCGCTCCTCACGCGTTGTGTCTTTAATCAGTATGGATTTCATGGTCGTCATCTCCTGTTTTGAGATTAGTATACGCGCTTCGGCAATCCTTTTATACATTCATTAAACCTTAAACACATATTGCTTAAGCCGATTCATGGCTTCCATGACCAGAGAATGCGGCAGAGCAAGATTCATGCGGATACCCCACGGATCATGGAACGGTTCGCCCTGCTGCCATGCCACGCCGACATCCCAACCTCTTTGGATCAGCTCATCGATGGTGATGCCGTGCTTCTTGCAATACTCTTCGCAGTGCAAAAACAGCATATAAGTTCCTTCGGGCTTTGAAACATCCACGCCGTCGAAGTTGTTGATGATGACATCGTATGCATCGTTAATGTTCTGCGACAACACCTGATTCAGCTCATCCACCCATTGGTGTCCCTCGTCCATATAAGCGCCTATCAGCGCGTGCATGGACAAAACGTTCATAGAGTTATAATGGCTCATCGCCGACTGACGGCGCACTCTGTCGTGCAGATACTCGTCGTAGATGATATGGTAGCTCCCGATCAGTCCGGCGAGATTGAAGGTTTTGCTCGGCGCGTAGACGGCGATCGTTCTATTTTTCGCGTCCTCGCTGATACTTTGCGTCGGGATATGCTTATGACCGTTCAAGAGAATATCTGACCAGATCTCATCAGAGATCACGATACAATGATTCTTTTTGAATATCTCCATTGCCAGTTCGAGTTCCTCGCGCTCCCATACACGGCCGCAGGGATTGTGCGGACTGCAGAGAATCGTAAGATGGATATGATTCTTCTTCAGCCGCGCGTCCATATCCTCATAGTCCATTCTCCAGACGCCGTTTTCATCCTTTTTCAGAGGACTCAGCTCAGCGACTCTGCCTGTGTCCTCCAGCACATGGGTAAAGCCGATATAGGTCGGGCTGTGGAGAAGTATCTTCTCACCGGGAGAGGTAAAGGCTTGTATCGCGGAGCTGACGCATCCGAGCACTCCGTTTTCGTAGCCGATATCTTTTGCGGTCAGACCGGTCACGCCGTTGCGCTTTTCATGCCAGCGGATGATGGATTCGTAGTATTCTTTTGTCGGGATGTAGTAGCCGTATGCCGGATGCTCCGCGCGCTTGATGATTGCCTGCGGGATCGTCGGCACCGTGGCAAAGTTCATATCCGCCACCCACATTGGGATCTTGGAAAAGCCGTCTCTCGGCGCGGTCGGAGCCTGCGCCCAACTGACATCCGCGCCGATGGAATCTACAGCCAGCGCATTCTTGCCGCTGCGGTCCATGATCGTGGTAAAATCATACTTCATATCGCTCTGCCTCCTTTCTCTTATCATACCAAATGGAAGCTTCATTGTCTACAAAAACCTCCGTTTGGATTTGTTCCAAACGGAAGCTTTTATATTTATTGTCATGTCTGTCACACCATCAAGCGCTTTTTGATCCATCAGGCGTCATGAAAAAACAGGGTTATCGGATCGCGTCCTTCATCTCTTTGACGTAGGCGCCGATATGCTCCGGAGCGTCCTTGCCGTATCGGGCGAGCAGCTTGATGATAGCGGAGCCGACGATCGCGCCGTCGCTGAGATCAGCCATTTTCTTTGCCTGTCCGGGCGTGGAAATGCCGAAGCCGATCGCGCAGGGGACGTCCGTATGCTGTCGGATGATGCTGACGATGGATTGAAGGTCGGTGTTGATCTCACTGCGTACGCCTGTTACGCCGAGGCTCGATACAAGATAGATAAAGCCCTCCGCCTCCTTAGCGATCATGCCGATACGGTTCTCGGAGGTAGGAGCGATCAAAGAGATCAGGTAGACGCCGTATTGACGGCACAAGGGCAGAAACTCACCCTTTTCCTCAAACGGGATATCGGGCAGGATCAGTCCGTCGATGCCGATTGCGGCGCAGGCGGAGATGAAACGCTCCGCGCCGTAGGAGAACACCACATTGGCATAGGTCATGAATACCATCGGTACGCTGACGTCCGTTCTCAGCTCGCGCACAAGGTCAAAGATCATATCGGTCTTGATACCGCCGCTCAGAGCGCGGATATTCGCCTCCTGGATCACGGGACCTTCGGCGGTCGGATCGGAGAAGGGGATCCCCAGCTCGATCAGGTCCGCGCCGTTTGCGACAGCCGCTCTGACTGCCGCCGCGGTAGTTCCGAGATCGGGATCGCCGCAGGTGATGAACGGGATGAACGCCTTGCCGTTTTTGAAAGCGTTTTTGATCTTACTCATGGATATCCTCCCCTCTGTAACGCGCGATCGCCGCGCAGTCCTTGTCGCCTCTGCCGGAGAGATTGATCACGATGATCTGATCCTTTCGCATGGTAGGAGCGAGCTTCATCGCGTACGCAACGGCGTGAGCGGATTCGATCGCAGGGATGACGCCCTCTGTTTTAGAGAGATATTCAAACGCCTGCACCGCTTCTTCGTCGGTGACCGCGACGTATTCCGCCCTGCCGATATCGTGCAGATGCGCGTGTTCGGGACCGACGCCGGGATAATCCAGCCCTGCCGAGATCGAGTAGACGGGCGCGATCTGTCCGTCCTCGTCCTGACAGAAATATGACTTCATACCGTGGAAGATGCCAAGCCGTCCGGTGTTGATGGTCGCGGCGGTCTCGAAGGTGTCGATTCCCCGTCCTGCCGCTTCACAGCCGATCAGCCGCACATCCTCATCGCCGATAAAATGATAGAAGCTGCCGATAGCGTTGGAGCCGCCGCCGACACAGGCGATCACCGTGTCGGGGAGCCTGCCTTCTTTTTCCAGCATCTGCTCTTTGATCTCTTTGGAGATCACCGCCTGAAAGTCGCGCACGATGGTGGGGAAGGGGTGAGGCCCCATCACGGAGCCGAGGCAATAATGCGTGTCCTCGATGCGTGTTGTCCACTCGCGCATCGCCTCGCTGACAGCGTCCTTGAGGGTCGCGGTGCCGCTTTTGACAGGGATGACATCCGCGCCCAGCAAACGCATACGATAGACGTTCAGCGCCTGACGCTTTGTATCCTCTTCTCCCATGAACACCACGCACTCCATGCCCATCAGGGCGGCGGCGGTAGCGGTGGCGACGCCGTGCTGACCTGCGCCGGTCTCGGCGATCAGGCGTGTCTTGCCCATCTTTTTGGCAAGCAATGCCTGACCGAGTACATTGTTGATCTTATGCGCGCCGGTGTGGTTCAGATCCTCGCGCTTCAAGTAGATCTTCGCGCCGCCGAGATCTTCGGTCATCTTCTCCGCGTAGTACAGCAGCGACGGTCTGCCGGCATAGTCGTTGAACAGCGCGTTCAGTTCCCGGTTGAAATCCGGATCGTTTTTATAATGCTCATACGCTTCTTCAAGCTCAGTCACGGCGTTCATCAGTGTTTCGGGGATATACTGTCCGCCGTGTACGCCGAAGCGTCCTTTATTCTGTGTCATGTTTCATCCACCTTTCTGACAGCGCCGACAAACGCCGTCATCTTTTCGATATCCTTCACGCCGCCGGTCTCGATGCCGGAGCTGACGTCGACGGCAAAGGGGCGCAGCTTTTGTACCGCTCCTGCGACATTTTCGGGCGAAAGTCCTCCGGCAAGGAAATACGGTCTTTTGATCGCTTTCAGCAGGCTTTGGTCAAAGGGCTTTCCGCTGCCTTTTCCGCTGTCGAGCAGGATGTAATCCGCAGAGGATCGCTCCGCCGCTTCCACATCGCCGGCATTGCGGATGATGAACGCCTTGATGACCGGCTTGCCGGTCATTTCTCGCAGTCTTGCGATATAACCGTCATCCTCGCCGCCGTGAAGCTGGGCGATATCGATCACGCTGTTGAGCAGTAACCCTGCGACGGTATCGATCTTCTCATTAACAAAAACGCCGACCGCCTTGATGGACGGATCTAACTGCTGTTTCAAAGCAGATGCCTTTTTCGGCGAAATATAACGTTTGCTTTTTTCAGCGAACACAAAGCCGATGTAATCGGGCGTCAGACGATTTGCCGCCTTGATATCCTGTGTGCTGCTGAGACCGCACAGCTTGATCTTCGTCATTCTTGACCTCTCAGCTCATTAAGCTTCGCTTTCTTATCCGCGGCTTTCATCAGCGTTTCGCCGATCAGCACCGCATCCGCGCCGATCTCGCGGAGCTTTTGTACATCGTCGGCGGTTTGTACGCCGCTTTCGGATACGAACAGAACGTCGTTAGGAATGAGCGCTCTCAGCCGGCGGCTGTTTTCCGTATCGACGGAAAAATCCTTGAGGTTGCGGTTGTTCACGCCGATGATCCGTGCGCTCGCATCCAGCGCTCTTTGCACCTCTGTTTCATCATGCGCCTCCACCAATGCGGATAAGCCCAGTTCATCACAGACGCCGATATATTCCCTGAGCTGTACGTCGGAAAGGATCGCGGCGATCAGCAATACCGCCGACGCGCCCAGCAGCTTCGCCTCATAGATCATGTACGCGTCCACGGTGAAATCCTTGCGCAGACAGGGGATAGATACATTCTGTGCGATCTCTTTGAGGTATTCATCACTGCCGAGGAACCACCTGGGCTCTGTCAACACCGAGATACCGTCCGCGCCTGCCGCCTCGTAATCCCTTGCGATCTGCAGATAGGGAAAGTCGGGGGCGATCAGCCCCTTGGAGGGCGACGCCTTCTTGCATTCGCAGATAAAACGGATACCGGGCTTTTTCAGCGCTTTTTCAAAGGCGAAATCGCCCTTCGGCAGTTGCAATGCACGCGCTTTAATTTCTTCATCAGAAATATTATTTTTTGCCGCCGCGACTCTTTCTCTCGCGTGTCCGGCAAGTTGATCCAGTATGTTCATGGTTACGCCTCGGTACGGTTGCTGACCTCGATCAGCTTCTCCAGTGTCGCGAGCGCCTTGCCGGAATCGATCAGCTCCGCCGCCAGCCTGACGCCGTCCTGCATGGAGTCCGCCTTGCCGCCGATATACAGCGCCGCGCCTGCGTTGAGGAGCGTCGCGTTGCGCTGATGTCCCTGCTTGCCGCTGAGGATATCGCGGGTGATCTGCGCGTTTTCGGCAGGCGAACCGCCCTTTAGATCGTCCTTTGCACAGCGGTCAAAGCCGAAGTCCTCCGGTTTGACCGTGTATGACTTGAACCAGCCGTTCTGGATCTCGCAGATCTTCGTCGGCGCGCTCAGGGAGATCTCATCGAGCTTGTCGGTGCCGTAGACGACCATGCCGCGCTTGACGCCGAAGTTGATCAGCACCTGCGCCAGCGGCTCGACCAAGTATTCATCGTAGACGCCGAGCAGCTGCATGGTCGGCGAAGCAGGGTTGGTGAGCGGTCCTAAGATATTGAATACCGTGCGGAAACCGAGCTCGCGGCGGATTGGCCCGACGTACTTCATCGAGGTGTGATATTTCTGCGCGAAGAAGAAGCACATACCGGCTTCTTTCAGAAGCTCGACACAGCGATCGGGATCCTGCTCGATATTCACGCCGAGGGCTTCCAGACAGTCCGCGGTGCCGCTTGACGAGGACGCCGCGCGGTTGCCGTGCTTTGCGACCTTCATGCCGCCCGCCGCCGCGATGATCGCCGAGGTGGTGGAGATATTGAAGCTGTGGGCGTTGTCGCCGCCGGTGCCGACGATCTCAAAAACATCCATGCCGGTCTCGACCCGGATGGCGTGGTCGCGCATCGCCGCCGCGCATCCGGCGATCTCATCGGTGGTCTCCGCCTTGGCGCTCTTGGTGGACAGCTAGGCGAGGAACGCCGCGTTCTGGGTGGCGGTGGTCTCGCCGCTCATGATCTCATTCATGACTGCATAGGCTTCGTCGTAGGTCAGATCTTCTTTGCTGACGATCTTAACAATGGCTTCTTTTATCATAATAATACCTTCCTTTTTTCAAATAATGTCATTGCAGAAAAGACGCACGCGTCCAATCTCAACCGATCAAAAAGTTCTTTAATATCCTTTTGCCGTCAGGCGTCAGGATGGATTCGGGATGGAACTGTACGCCGTAGACGGGGTATATTTTGTGCTGTACCGCCATGATCTCTCCGTCCGCTGTCGTCGCGGTGACGCGCAGGCAGTCGGGGATGGTATCGGGATCGGCGGCGAGTGAATGGTATCGCGCGACCAACGCGGTTTTGGGGCATCTGCTGAAGAGGGGACAGGCAGCGCTGAACTCCACTTCGCTCTGCTTACCGTGCATGAGCTGCTTTGCGTAGGTGATCGTCGCGCCGTATACGGCACAGATCGCCTGATGACCGAGGCACACGCCGAGGATCGGTATCTCTACGCCGAGCTTGTGTACGACTTCGATGATGACGCCTGCGTCCTCGGGTCTGCCGGGACCGGGGGAGAGGATGATGCGGTCGGGATCCAGCGCGCGTATCTCCTCCACTGTCATCTCGTCGTTGCGGATGACCTTGATATCCGGCGTGATCTCGCCGATATACTGGTAGAGGTTGTAGGAGAAGCTGTCGTAGTTATCAATCAGTAATACCATCATTCCACCTCCTGCGCGAGCTCCAGCGCCGTGAGCGAGGCTCTCGCTTTATTCAGAGATTCTTCAAATTCCTTATCCGGATCGGAGTCGGCGACGATGCCTGCGCCGCTCCTGACGAATACCTTGCCGTTCTTTTTGTAGGCGATACGGATCGCGATACAGGTGTCCATGTTGCCGGTGAAATCGATATAGCCGATCGCGCCGCCGTAAATGCCGCGCTTATTGTTCTCGAGTTCTCCGATCAGCTGACAGGCGCGGATCTTCGGCGCGCCGGAGAGCGTACCTGCCGGCAGTACCGCTTCGATCGCGTCCAGCGCGTCTTTATCGCCGCGTATCTCTCCGCGTACAGTGGAGCCGATGTGCATCACGTGCGAGAAGCGTTCGATCGAATGCAGCTTCTCCACTTCTACGGTGCCGAATTTGCTGATCTTGCCGAGGTCGTTGCGCCCGAGATCGACCAGCATATTGTGCTCGGCAAGCTCCTTTTCATCCGCGAGCAGCTCGCGTTCCAGCATGAGATCCTCCTGCTCCGTTTTGCCGCGCGGACGGGTACCCGCCAGCGGGAAGGTATGCAGGATACCGTCCTCGAGCTTTACTAAGGTTTCGGGAGAAGCGCCCGCGACCTCGACGTCGGTACCGGAAAAGTAGAACATATAGGGCGAGGGGTTGATCGTGCGCAGGACGCGGTAGGTGTTCAGCAGACTGCCCTCAAACGGAGCGCTCAGGCGGTTTGACAGCACGATCTGAAAGATGTCTCCCTCAAAGATGTGACGCTTTGCTTTCTCGACCATCTCACAGTATTGTTCGCGGTCGAACAGCGGCGTGACCTCGCCGGTCAGTTTTCCGGCGGGCTCTTCCTTTTTCGCGCCGTGTCTGATCAGGTCGGCAAGCTGTCTGAGCTCTGCGGAGGCTTTGTTGTAGCCGACCTCGATATCGTCGAGCTTCATGTTGACGATCAGGATGATCTTCTGCCGCATATTGTCGAAGGCGATCACCTTGTCGAACAGCATCAGGTCAACGTCCTTGAACGCCTCGCTGTCCTCGACCTCACAGCGCACGCTCGGTTCGCTGTAGCCGAGATAATCGTAGGAAAAATAGCCGACCAAGCCGCCGGTGAAGGGCGGAAGATGCATAAGCCGCGGACTCTTGTAGGACGACAGGATCTGGCGCAGATAGGAGGAGGGATCGTCGGTTCTGAGCTGTACGTCGCCTGCCTTCATCACGCCGCCGATACAGGTGATCTCCATTTTCGGATCGTAGCCTAAAAAGGTGTAGCGGCCCAAGCGGTCGTTTGCCTGTGCGGACTCGAGCATATAACAGTGGGTGGATACCGATTTGAGGATGCGCATCGTTTCGATCGGGGTGGT
Organism: Ruminococcus sp.; assembly: GCA_017446165.1. Taxonomy (GTDB): domain Bacteria; phylum Bacillota; class Clostridia; order Oscillospirales; family Acutalibacteraceae; genus Ruminococcoides. Next base: position 12,074 of record JAFSRK010000276.1, on the reverse strand, counting down.
AAAGTCCGAGAGCAGATCACAGCTCAGCGGACAAACATCATAGCTGCCCGACGCGGCGATCTCTCTGACCTTTTCTAAAGCGGGAATGATCTTCATTTCTATACCTCCAAACAGGATTTGATTCGGTTTGATTTCGCAGGGACTTTTATAAACAACAAAACGCCCTTAACAGAATACAAGACTCTGTTAAGGACGAATAAAGTACTTATCCGCGGTGCCACCTTAATTCACGGCTGCCCGTGCGCTCAGCAGGATACCAGCATATCCCCGGCAAATGACGCCTGCCTCCAACGTCGCAGAATACTCTGTGACCGGTCATCACGGTCACATTTGACTGCGCCCTCCGCGGTCCATTTGACAACTTGTTTCTCACCCGACTCTCAGCGCCGCGGGCTCTCTGTAGAGGCATGATCGCCTTTATCTCCGCTTCAACGGTTTGCTATATGAAATTATCAAGATTATATCACGCCGAAAACCGTTTGTCAAGAGAAATTATGAAAACACTGCATATTAATACCATCGCCTGATAGATCTTGATACAGTCTTCTTCGTTCAAAGTCACGAAGCCGTACAGTTTGCCGTCTTCACCGTTGACGTTGCACGCCATATCCGCGAGCTTGGGGATATCTTCTTCCTTCGCGCCCAGTTCGGAAAAGTTCTTCGGCATACCGATGGAGATCAGGAAAGCGCGCAGGCGCTCGATACCCTCTCTTGCTGTCACTTCGGGGTGAGCGAAGTCCATCTGACAGCCCCAGACGCGCACGGCGACCTGCGCGAAACGCATCACATCATGTTCCATCACATAATGGAAAACAGCGGGCATCGTGACCGCCAGTCCCGCGCCGTGAGCGCAGTCGTACAAAGCGGATAATTCATGCTCGATCTGGTGACTGTTCCAGTCCTGCGAACGTCCGACGCCGCAGGAATTGTTGTGCGCCATCATGCCCGCTCACATGATGTTCGCACGTGCGTCATAGTTATCGGGATCTGCGATCACGCGGGGGCCTTCGTGGATCATCGTGAGCATCAGCGCCTCGATCAGACGATCCGTTACCTCGACCTCCGATGTGTTGGTCAGATATCTCTCGTAAAGATGCGCGATGATATCCGTGATACCGCACGCGGTCTGATACGCGGGCAAAGTTTGCGTCAGCGCCGGATTCAGAATACCGAACTTAGGCGTCATAGCGTCGCCGCCCGCGCCGCGCTTGAGCATTCCTTCCTCTTTGGTGATGACGGAGCCTGAGCTGCCCTCGCTGCCCGCCGCCGCGATCGTCAGAACGGTACCGACACCCAGCGATTTTTCAACGGGCTTTCCGCAGTAGAAATCCCAGAAATCGCCGTCATAGACAGCGCCTGCCGCGATGGCTTTGGAGGAGTCTATCGTACTGCCGCCGCCGACGGCAAGGACGAAATCGATCTGTTCTTTTCGGCACAGCTCGATGCCCTCATAGACCAGGCCGCTTCTGGGGTTGGGCTTGACGCCGCCAAGCTCCGCGTAAGGGATGTTCTCCTGATCCAGAGAAGCCTTGACGCGGTCGAGCAGGCCGGAGCGCACGACGCTGCCGCCGCCGTAATGGATCAGGACTTTGGCGCCGCCGAAGCGTTTTACCAATGCGCCTGCGTTTTTCTCCGCGTCTTTGCCGAAGGAAAAATAGGTGGGTGAATAGAATGAGAAGTTTTTCATCGGTTTCCTCCTTATGATAACAATGATTATTCAAAACTGTATTATGCGGCGTTCGCGCGAACCACACGCTTTTCGCGCCACTTGTTGCTTCGCCAGCGCAGCAGCATCAAAACGCCGCGGAAGCATTCGTCGGCGGCAAGGGCGATCCACATTCCATAGAGCCCCATATCAAAGACGACCGCCAGCAGATAGGAGCCGAATACACTCAGCGCCCAGTTCGAAATGATCGCGCAGGCGGTCGGATAGTATACGTCGCCTGCGCCGCGCATACACGCGATCACGACGAGGTTGGTCGTCCTGCCGAGCTCCAGCACACAGTTGAGCAGCAGGATATCGGAGCAAATCGCGATCACCTCGGGATTATCGGTGAACAGACCGGCAAGCTGCTGTCGCAGCAGTACGCCGATCGCACAGGATACAAGCGCGATCAGCAGCGCCCATCGGTGGGAGCGGTAACACTGCCGGTATGCCTCTTCGTATTCTTCCGCGCCGACCAGATGACCGATCAATATCTGGGACGCCTGCCCGATCGATACCGCGAAGAGGTAAAAGAACATCGTGATGCTCTGCATATAGGTTTTGGCGACCAGCTCGTTCTCGCTCAGATAGATCAGGACGATGGAGGTGATGACCAGCTGAGAGAGATTATACAGAAAGGTTTCCATCGCCGACGGAACGCCGATCTTGAGCATCGCTCCCAGCTGTCTGAACGGAAACGGTCGGAGCAGCTTGAAGACCGACGACTTTTCGACCTTGGTAAACAGGATCCATATGAGAACGGTACACCCGATCGCACGGCTGACCGCGGTCGCGATCGCTGCGCCCTCGACTCCCATGCGCGGCACCAGTATCAGATCCATCGCCGTGTTAAACAGGTTCATCCCTACGGATACATACATCGTGATCTTGGTCATCCCGTGGTTGCGGATGATCACAGAGATCGCGCCCATCAGCGCCTGCAAAAACAGACTGCCGCCGACGATCGACAGATAACGGCAGGCATAATCCAGCAATTGCCCCTCCGCGCCGATCAATATCAGGATCTGTCGGTTGAACAGCAGGTAGACCGCGCTGACGATCACGCCGAAAAACAGCTGTGATATGATCGAGAGAGCCGCCACCTGTGAAGCGTCGCGCCGCTGCTTTGCTCCCAGATGCTGAGAGATCATTACTGCGCTCGCGGTGGAAAAAATATTGAAGATGATCGTCATGATCGACACGGTCTGGTTTGCCGTGCTGACGGAGGATGCCGCCAGATCGTCATAGCCGCTGAGGATAAAAACGTCGACCAAGCCCAGCAGCATGAACAGAGCCGTTTCAATAAAGATCGGCCATGCCAGACTGAACAGATTGAGTTTTTTCATGATCTCGCCTTTTTTCGTCATAATTTCTGCTTATACTTGTATTATACGCTTGCATAAGCTATAATACTATCATAATTTCGCGCAAATATTAACACAAAACAGCGATGAGGTGCTCATATGTCAGCATATCATGAAACAAAAGTCCACGGAACCCAAGGCTTTCCGTATATCGTCTATCTCGGGATCCTTCCGGAGTATATCAGCGGGATTCCCCATCACTGGCATGAGGAGATGGAGATCATCTATGTGACCGAGGGAGTCGTCAGCGTTTCTGTCCGCAACAATGAGTATATCCTTTCGGAGGGAGATATCGTGATCGTTCATCCCCAGACGATCCATGCGATCCGTCAGCACGAGGATCACGCCGCCCGATACTATAACATCCTGTTTCGCTTTTCCCTGCTTGAAAGCGGCGCGGACGATACCTGCCGCGAAAAGTACCTCGATCCGATCTACAATCGTCAGCTGCTCATGCCGGAGCGCCTGACTAAGGAGCATCCCCTCCATCAAAGGATCGAACCCCTGATCCGCAAGCTGCTGGTCGATCCGCATCACCAGCGCTTTCACGACGAGCTGCTCATCAAGGCGCGTGTATTTGAGATCATGTACCTCATTCTTTCCTGTTGTGAGTCCGCGGATCAGTCCACCGCCTATGAGGATATCATCTACGAAAAGCTCAAGCGGTCGCTGACCTATATCGAAGAGAATTATGCCGAAAACATTACCGTAGAAAAGATGGCTTCGGTCTGCAACTATTCCGAGAGTCATTTTTCCAAGCTCTTCAAACAGCTCACCGGAGAATCCTTTACACAGTATCTGAAGAATTATCGTCTGGAAAGGGCGGCGGACCGCATCAGAAACGATAAGGCAAAGATCTCCGAGATCGCGATGGAATGCGGCTTTTCCAATCTGTCTTATTTTTCACGCTCCTTTTATGAAAAGTTCAACGCCACACCCTCCGCTTACCGAAAAATCAAAGTAGCGACGTCTGATACGGGATCGCAAAAGACAGACTCAAAATAAGCAGGGACAGCCTTGAAGTCCTTACCTTCTTTGTCCGGTTCCTTGACTCAAATAATGATGGACAACCCTCTTTGATTCTGATACAATAAGCGTAATGAAAACAACTGATCAGGTGAGAATATGCGTTACAAATATTGTCCAGAGTGCGGAACAAAGCTGATCCCGAAACACGCCGGAGACGACGGAGCAGTCCCTTACTGCGAGCGGTGCAAGGAATTCCGGTTCGATACCTTCCACAGCTGTGTGATCGTGCTGACATACAACGAATTTGATGAGATCATCCTGTGCAGGCAGGGATATCTTTCCGACCGCTATACGAGCGTGACGTCCGGTTATATATCTCCCGGTGAAAACGCGGAGCAGTGCGCGCTGCGCGAGGTCAGAGAAGAATTAGGGATCGACCTGGAGAGCCTCGAATACGCGGGAACCTATTGGTTCGGCAAAAAGGATATGCTGATGCACGGCTTCATCGGATTCGCGCACAAGCAGGATCTTGTGCTTTCGGAAGAGATCGACTCCGCCGAGTGGGTCCCTGCCGCAAAAGCTCCCGAGACGATGTATCCGGACGGCCCGGGAAATGCGCTGCATGAACTATACAGACTGTACTTGAACAAGAAGTTAACAGAATAGCCCTATAACAGCAAGCCTCCGCTTGGATTGCCCAAACGGAGGTCAGTTTAAGTCATTTTGTAACTGTTTTACCTTCATAATTCCCTTCCCATCAGCATGACGCGCTTCTCTTTACTGAATCCGAATCTCTCGTAAAAGGACTGCAAGGAAGCCTTCATTCGCGGTGATCAGATGAACGCCGACCATGCCCTGCTCCTTGATATCCGATAACAGCTTGTCCATCAGCTGATTTGCGATCCCTCTATGCTGATAGGCGGGATCGACAGCAAGATCATTGATCTCAAAGGTTCTGCCGTAGTGGAACAGCATGGATGTACCGATTACAAAGCCGGCAATTTCGCCGTCAACAACACACTCAAGACCATAAGCAGTCTTTGATTCTGATAACTCCCTGATATGGATCTCGGCGTTCTCAACTGTCCAATGATCGTTCCAAGGTTCGCCGGAAAATGCTGCGGTATATATCTCACTGTATCTTTTGATGTGTTCGATATTGCAATTACGTAATGTATATGAGCTTTTCATCATATGTTCACCCCGATAGCTATATTTTTCTCATTCACTTTCCGAAAGCATTTCTGCAACGATCTCGGCGGCAGTCCTGACCATTTCGGGGCAGAGCTTTCCGAAAAGCCCGTTGTTGACGGCAAACGCTTTTCCCTCTTCGGTCGAGATATCACAACCGAGCAGCTCCCGACAGATGTAAGAGCCCTTGCGCTTTTTGAATTCATCGAGGAACGCTGCCGCCTTCACGTTTTCCTCCGCGCGGCTTTCCGTATCGTTCAGATCAGTCTGACCGTATCGCAGCCCGAGCGCCATCAAAGCGCCCGTGCAGGCGCCGCAGACCTCGCCCTTAGTCATCCCGCCGCCAAAGCAGCCGCCGATCTGCAAAGCCTGTTGTTCGTTGATCCCGAACTGCTCCGAGAACGCGGCGAACACCGCCTGCGAGCACATGTATCCCTGTCCGAATAATTCAACTGCTTTTGTTACCTGATCCATATATTCCTCCGTTATGTCATTCTTTTATTATAAAACTAATGATAACAGAAAACAGCATCTTTGTCTATAAAAACCTCCGCTTGGGATTCCAAACGGAGGCTTGTTTATTTATGTATGATATCGATTTACCTGTTTTATTTCAAATACTCACTGAAGAATGCCTCGAGCTTATCGAACGGGATCGCGTCCTTACCGCCGCCGTCGTAGAGGTCGGTATGTACCGCGTCGGGGATGATATACAGCTCTTTGTTTTCGGTGTATTTACTGCCTTTAATCATATTCGCATATGCGTCTTTACCGAAATAGCAGGAATGCGCTTTTTCTCTGTGGATGATCAGCACAGCGCTGCGGATCTCGTTTGAGTAATGAAGGATCGGTTGATTGAGGAAGGACATCGTGCCGACGGCGTTCCATCCGTCGTTAGAGTTGAGTGACCGCGGATGATAGCCTCGTTCGGTCTTGTAGTAGTCATAATAGTCCTTGACGAAGAACAGTGCATCCTCCGGGAGAGGATCGACTACGCCGCCCGCGCGCTTGTAGAAGCCGCTTTTGTAATCCTCAATACGCTGTGCTAAAGGCTTTTCTTGCATTATAGCGAGCTTCCTCTCTGTCCTCACTGTCAAAATAGCCCTTTGTGGCGACTCTGGTCATGTCGTACATCGTTGACGCGACCGTCGCCTTGATTCGCGTATCGAGCGCCGTCGCGTTGATCGCCATACCGCCCCAGCCGCAAATACCGATGATACCGATGCGGTCGGTATCGACTTTATCGTTGAGCGAGAGGAAGTCCACAGCCGCCATAAAGTCCTCGGTGTTGATGTCGGGTGACGCCATATATCTCGGCTCACCGCCGCTCTCGCCCGTAAAGGACGGATCGAAAGCGATGGTCAGGAAGCCGCGCTCCGCCATTGCCTGCGCGTACAGACCGGAGCTTTGCTCCTTGACCGCGCCGAAGGGTCCAGAAACTGCAATAGCGGGCAGCTTGCCTTTTGCATCCTGCGGCACATACATATCTGCCGCAAGCGTAATACCGTAACGGTTGATGAAAGTCACCTTGCTGTGATCGACCTTGTCGCTTTTCGGGAAGGTCTTATCCCATTCCTGTGTCAAAACTAATTCCGCTGTTTTCATCATGGTTATTACCTCCTGTTATTGTCTGAATATTTTTGATAAGTAATTATAGAAGCATTGTCCCCAGAAATCGGAGTCGTGTCCGTAGCCCTCGACCAGTTCCGTTTGATTCTTCACGCCCATTTCATTCAAAACGTCACGGTAGTAAAGAGTACAGTCGATGTTCCACGGATCTTCACTGCCTACCGTCATATACAGATAGTAGGGCGCATTATCTTCTGCCGGCTGAGGGAATTCCTCCATATACGGCGTATTCCAGAAGGTGCCTTTGTAATACTCGGTCGGGATAACGCCGGTATCGGGAGCAAATGCGCCGATATAGCCGAATTTGTCGAGCCATTCAAAGCCTGTGCAGAGTGACTTCGCGCCGCCCTCGCTCATACCGGCGATCGCGGTATTCTCCCTGCCGGTTTTCACGGGATAGTTCTCTTCGATGAACGGTATCAGATCGACGCCGGTCTCTTTGATCGCCTTATCATAGATATAGCGCAGTTCTTCTTCGGACTTGCTTTCCTTGTCGGCGAGCTTATCCGTATACATATCCATGCCGACCAGTATCTGCGGTACGGCGAGACTGTCGTGCAGCATATTGCCGTAGAGCAGCACCAGATAGGAATCCGTGTCGATGTGTGTGTTATGGTCGCCCCCGAAGCCGTGGAACACATAGGTGACGGGATAGGTCTGATTCTCGTCATACCCTGCCGGGAGCAAGATGTTCACCTGCTTATTATCTCCCGCGACTGTTGAATAGTAGGTAACGTCTTTGAGCAGAGTGCCGTAATCTACATCGCTGCGTTTTTCAAACATTTCCGCACCAACGTCATAGCGGTTTGCGACAGAATAGGGATCGAAGTCACCGTCTGTAACTGCGGCAGTTTTTACGCTGTCGGATGCAGCCGGATCGGTATCGGCGTTTTGCATATTTACGCAGGCGGTCATCAAAACCGTGCTGACAAGTAAAGCTGTGATAGTTGTGATGATTGTTTTTCTCATATTGTCCTCCCGTGTATCAGTATGTGAGGGTGATTGTGACATTGTCGTTGGAAAGAAGCTGTGTCAATTCCTCAGTCGTTTTATCGGAAATATGTCCGAGGCGTGTGTACGCCCATGTGTTGGAGCCGTAGAACACGACCATCTGATTGCCGGAGTAAAGGATGACGTCTCCCGGCTGGGTAGTGAGCCTTGTGTCGTTTCTCGGTAAGGGCATACCGAGTGATCCGACCTGTTCAAAGCCGCCGTACATCGACATTTGGATCGTCAGCGGATCATTCTTCACCGCTTCTTTCAGCGCGGCTGCAGATTCGTTGTCCTCCCATTCGAATGTGACCGGCGTATCGTTGATGACCATCTTCATTTCAGATAGTGTTGTTGCAGGTTCTTCTGTGGGCTGAATTTGCTCTTCGACCGGAAAGCGGTCGATCAAGTTTACGAGCTTTCGCTGGATCAGTGTCGCGTCGATGATAGATAAATCATCTTCACCGCTGACGATCGCGGCTTCCATATGAAAACTCAGTACAGGGATTTCCACCAGATATCACTGGATACAGGTTGCGTCTATGATAGTCACATCTCCGTCACCGTCGGTGTCGCCCCAAATGATGCTTTGCGTTCCGACCTCACTTGCCGATACTGCAATTCCTGTCAGGCAAAGAATTACGGCAAGCAACAAACTGATTATCTTATTCAAGACTTTCCTCCTTATCCCAAAGAAACGGTGATAACCGTATCGCCGTTAGAGAGCAGTTCCGCCATACCATCGGCGCTTTGATCGGAAATGTGTCCGAGCCGCGTATATGCCCAAGTATTGGAGCCGTAGAACACGACCATTTGATTACCGGAATACAGGACAATATCTCCCGCTGATGTCGTCGTCTGCACATCATCCTGCGGTAAGGCTGTACCGATGGAGCCGACCTGCTCAAAACCACCGTACATTGACATAGCGATCGTGAACGGCTGATCCTTGCACAGCTCCTTCAACGCCTGTACTGCGTCGTTATCCTCCCACACGACCGTAACAGATGTGCCGCCGATCGTCATTTGCAGCGGTCTATTCTGTTCATCCTGCGGTTGTTCCGCTTCGTTATCTGGTTCTTCATCCTTGTTCTGAGGCTGTTCCTGCGGAGCATCTGTGGGTGACGGCTCTGTGGCGGTATTCTGCGTTGCCGGAGTAACGGTAGCCGATTCCGTTGCTGCGGTAGTTGGTTTTGCTTCTGTTTGTAAAGCTGTTGTTTCGGTTGCTGTTTGCGTCACTTCTGTCGGTGTTGCAGTTGAGCCGCAAGAAGCAAAAAGCATTGCTGTAATCAGGATGATTGTTAATGCCGATATCATGTTCCATACTTTCATTATACAGCCCTCCTAAACTTTGCTGCTTTCCAGCTCGTGGATACAAAAGTCGATGCAGTCGATCTGTCTGGATGCAGCGTGCAGTTCGTCGAGCGCCTCTTTGCGGCGGCGCTTCAGCAGATAGATCCTGTCCTCGGTATTGTCCGCGTCCGTTAGCGCCAGATACTCTTTCGTCTGCTTTGCGGAACATCCGCAGTCGCGCATCTGTGAGCGGACTCTCTTTTCTGTTGCCTCGTTCATGTCCGTTCCCTGCCTTTCATGCTTTCAGTATATCCATTAACCTGATATTTGTAAAATACTTATTTTCTATGGTTGACATAGTTATTACCTATTGCAAAACTAAAAGCACTCCGCTATAATAATACACAGAAAGAAAGGACTGATACGATGTTAGACGCAAGGCTGCTCCACTACTTTCTGGTGGTGGCGAGAGAACAGAACATGACACGCGCGGCAGCAGAACTGCATATTGCTCAACCTACGCTCTCAGCGCAAATCGCACAGCTCGAGAAACAGTTGGGCTTGAAACTCTTTACCCGCACCAACAAAAACACCATCCTCACCGAGGACGGCGTGATGTTCCGCGCAAGGGCTCAAGAGCTGATGGAGCTGATGAACAAGGTGGAAAACGAGTTTTCTATCGGGGACGGCGATATCTCAGGCGACGTTTACTTCGGCGCGGCGGAAACGCATATCATGTCCTATGTCAGCGAGGTGTTCCGCTCGATTCAAAAGGAATATCCTAATGTCCGGTTCCACATCTACAGCGGTGACGCGCAGGCGATTTTGGAAAGGCTCGATAAAGGGCTCTTGGATATCGGTCTGCTGCTCGGTACGGATCATCAGGATAAGTACGATTATACCCCGCTCGGGCGATACGATACATGGGGCTTGCTGGTACCGGACGACTGCAAAATCGCCGGGAAGGATGCAGTCACCGTAGATGAGCTGCCCGCACTGCCGCTTCTGCTGTCCAACCAGTATATGGCGTCAGAACGACATCTGTTTCTGCCCGACGGCAAAAAGCAAAAAGTTGTCGGCAGCTACAATCTGATCACCAACGCAACCTATATGGTCGAGCAGGGACTCGGCTACGCCCTGTGCCTTGCCGATCTGGTGAACACCGAGGGACGGTCGCTGAGATTTATCCCCATCGTCACCAACGTCAAAACCGAAAGCTATATCGTCACAAAAAAATACGCCTACTTCTCCAAAGCCGCAAAACTATTATTGAAGAAGCTGAACGTATAGTCAAGCACTATCTCCTACAGTTTGCATTCTTTATACTTTTGTCCTAAACGTCTTTTATGATAAAGACTTGACAAAAATATCTCTCCGCGCTAAACTCTAACCACACTGAGCAAGAGGTGAAAACGAATGAAAGGCGTTATTTACGCACGGTATTCTTCGGACAACCAAAGGGAAGAAAGCATTGACGGACAGCTAAGAGAATGCAGGGCTTTTGCAGAGAAGAACGATATCCAGATCATGGATGTGTATATCGACCGCGCATTGTCGGCGAAGACCGATAATCGTCCCGATTTTCAGCGTATGGTCAAGGACAGCGCCAAGGGCAATTTTGAGGTCGTACTCGTCTGGAAGCTCGACCGCTTCGCGCGAAATCGATATGATTCGGCACACTATAAAACGATACTGAGAAAGAACGGCGTAAAGGTCGTTTCTGCTACCGAACATATCTCTCAGGGAGCGGAAGGGATCCTTCTTGAATCCATGCTCGAAGGTATGGCAGAATACTATTCAGCCGAGCTTGCCGAGAAGGTCAAACGAGGTATGACAGAGAACGCTCTTAAATGCAAATACAACGGCGGTACGCTTCCGGTAGGATACACCGTTGACGAAAACAAGTTTTATCAGCTCGACCCCGTTGTTGCTCCTATCGTCGCGGATGCTTTCAGGCATTATGCCGAGGGTTCTTCCATGCGCGAGGTCGTTGACGAGCTGAACATACGAGGCGTCCGCAATACGCGCGGTGGTAAGATCTCCATCAACAACGTCACCAATATGCTTCACAACCGCAAGTATATGGGCGAATACAAATTCGATGATGTCGTTGTTCCGAACGGCGTTCCCGCGATCATCAGCGAGGAGCTGTTTGAACGGGTGCAGGAAAGAATGGCTAAAAACAAAAAGGCCCCTGCCAAGCATAAGGCAGAGGATGAGTATTTGCTCACGACCAAGCTCTATTGCGGAAAGTGCGGTTGTTTCATGATCGGCGAAAGCGGTCACAGCCGAAAGACTGACGTCGTGCATCGCTACTACAAATGCGTCGGCGTCAAGAGGCGCAAGGACTGCGACAAGAAAAATGTAAAAAAGGAATGGCTCGAAAACATCGTCATTGATCAGATCAAGCTTATCGTCAACAATGATGATATCATAAACGATTTAGCCGATGCAGCTTTGGCAAGGGTAATTAAAAACTGTATGACATTATTGAATTCACATATTAAAGAAGCAGAGCATTTAGATTTGAACGAGGTGCTGAAATGCGCGGTCGCTCTCGGCGAAAGGCAGTTTGCGCTGGAAATCATGCCGAGTGTGGTACTGGAGAATTGCAGGAGGGATAGATGATGACAAACGAATGGGCAGAATTCAAAGCCTACACCGAACAGCCGATCTATACCGCTGAACGCAGAACCGATACCACCTATCTCGGACGGTTCACCTTTGATATGATCACTGAGTTTACAGGCTTCGGTCGCGTCCTCACAACCATAGCGCGCGGATATCTGTTCCATGATAAAGACGGCGTGGTTTTGGATGATCCGTATGAGCGGATCGAGATAGCACGAAACGCCCTATGCGCATGGTGCAGTATCCCCGAAAAAAAGAAAAGCTCCGAGCCGCCGGTGGACTTTCGTGAGTTGTCCGCCGAC
>JAFSRK010000275.1 GCA_017446165.1 Ruminococcus sp. | reverse complement strand
TATCGTTTCCACTCCATTTATATGGCGGAGCGGGGCGCTTTATGCGAAGTGAAAAAGGTTTGACATCAAGGACTGAATGTACTATAATACATACTGCATAATTATGAGTATGTCTTTTTGCCGAACGAATCGGTTTTTATACGGATAATACAGGGAAAAGGGTAGAGTCATGAAAAAGGTCAATATCAAAAAAGTTTTTCTTATGATCGCCGATGCGGTGATCGTCGCGTTGTCGTCGCTGTTGTCAAATTCATTGCTGGGATTGTTTGAAATCCTGGTCTATCAAAACAACGGCGTGATATCCGTTCACACCTCGCGTATATTCTGGATCATGGGAACAAACGCGCTGTTCAGCTTCTTTTTGCTCTTTGTGCTGGGCTGTTACAGCCGCGTCTGGCGTGAGATCAAGGGACGGGATTATGTGGTGACCGGCTGTGCCGTGACGATCGGTCTGACGCTCAGCGCGCTGCTCAACATGTATGCAAATCACGAGGCGACCGTCCCCTTCTTCTTCTTCAATCTTGTCGTGACGATCGCGGCGCTTGTCGGCTTCCGCGTCATTTTCAAGCACACCTTTGAAGAGATCAGCAACGCGAGTATTGAAGAAAACCGTGACCGTACCCTGATCGTCGGCGCGGGCAGAGCGGCTTATATGATCCTCAGCGAGATCCGGGGTGCGGCTGCCGATCCCAACAACCCTTCCAACAGCATCCTTCCTGTCTGTCTGGTCGATGATGACGTTTCCAAGTTCAACACTAAGGTGTTGGGCGTCGACGTTGTCGGCACCACCAATGACATCCCGACGATCTGCAAGCAGTACAAGGTCGAACTCATCCTTTTTGCGATCCCGTCGTGTGACGAATCGGACCGCAAGCGCATCATGGCGCTGTGCTCCAAGTCCGGCTGTCGGATCAAGACCGTACCCTATCTGTCCCAGCTGTTTTTAGATGACGACAAGCCCGAGATCATGAGTCAGGTCAAGGATATCAGGATCGAGGATCTGCTCGGTCGAGAGCCGATCACCTTTGATAAGGCGAGGATCCGCGATTTCATCAGCGGCAAGGTCTGTATGGTCACGGGCGGTGGCGGTTCCATCGGCTCCGAGCTGGTGCGCCAGATCGCGAAGTACCATCCCAAGCAGGTCATCATCGTCGATATCTATGAGAACAACGCCTATGATATCCAGCAGGAGCTGTATATCGAATATGAGGACAGACTCAACCTCGTCACGCTGATCGCGTCGGTGCGCGACTGTGACAAAATGGAGCAGATCTTCAATGAATACAAGCCGCAGGTGGTATTCCACGCGGCGGCGCATAAGCACGTCCCGCTGATGGAGACCTCTCCCGCGGAGGCGGTCAAGAACAATATCTTCGGCACATGGAACATGGTGACCCTTGCCGAGAAATATCACACCGAAAAATTCGTCATGATCTCCACCGACAAGGCGGTCAACCCGACCAATGTTATGGGCGCTACCAAGCGCTGCTGTGAGATGATCGTGCAGTATATGAGCCAGAAAGGCTCCCACACCGAATTCGTCACCACACGTTTCGGTAACGTTCTCGGCTCGAACGGCTCGGTCATCCCGCTGTTCCGCCGCCAGATCGAATCCGGAAAGCCCGTCACCGTCACTCACCCCGATATCATCCGCTATTTCATGACGATCCCCGAAGCGGTATCGCTGGTGCTGGAGGCGGCGGCGATCGCCAGGGGCGGCGAGATCTTTGTCCTCGATATGGGCGATCCGGTGAAGATCACCACCCTCGCCGAGAACCTCATCCGCATGTACGGCAAGGTTCCCTACCGTGACGTTGAGATCAAGTTCACGGGTCTGCGCCCGGGTGAAAAGCTCTTTGAGGAGCTTTTGATGGACGAGGAGGGTCTCAAGGAAACCGAGAACAAGAAGATCTTCATCGGCAACCAAATCAACATTGATTCCGAACAGCTGACCGCTCAGCTGAAGGAGCTCCACAAGGTCGCCGAGACCAACGACAATGACGCGACCGTCAAGCAGCTTGAAAAGATGGTCGAGACCTTCCACCACAAAGTAAATTAAGCGAATCGGTGTATCAACCGGTATTCGTTTTCCGTATTATCAAAGGAGGATCAGCATGAAAGTATTACTTACCGGCGGCGCGGGCTACATCGGCAGCCACACCGCAGTAGAAATGATCGCGGCAGGTCACGAGGTGGTCATCGCGGACAACTTTGACAACAGCTCACCCAAGGTCATCGACCGCATCGAAACCATCACCGGCACCCGTCCCGTGCTTTATGAGCTGGATGTTGCCGATAACGCCGCTGTGGACGCAATGTTCGGGAAAGAAAACTTTGACGCCGTGGTTCACTTTGCGGGACTCAAGGCGGTAGGCGAGAGCTGTGCGATTCCCGTGCGCTACTATCGCAACAACATCGACACCACCCTCACCCTCTTGGAGGTGATGAAAAAGCACGGTGTACACAACATCGTGTTCAGCTCCTCCGCGACCGTTTACGGTATCCCGAAGGAGGTGCCGCTCATCGAGGGTATGCCCACCTTCTGTACCAACCCCTACGGTTGGACAAAGTATATGAACGAACAGATCCTCACCGACGCGGCGACCGCCGATCCCGAGCTGTCCGTCGTGCTGCTCAGGTATTTCAACCCGATCGGCGCGCACAAGAGCGGTCTGATCGGCGAGAATCCCAACGGCATTCCGAATAACCTGATGCCCTATATCACTCAGGTCGCGGTCGGAAAGCTCCCGCGCCTCGGTGTGTTCGGCAACGATTATCCCACTCCCGACGGCACCGGCGTGCGCGACTATATCCATGTCGTCGACCTTGCGGAGGGTCATGTCAAGGCGATCGACTATGCCGCACAGCACAAGGGTACCGAGATCTTCAACCTCGGCACCGGCAACGGCTACAGCGTGCTGGACATCGTGAACACCTTCTCGCGCGTCAACGATATCGAGATTCCCTACGACATCAAGCCCCGCAGAGCGGGCGACGTCGCCGAGTGCTATGCCGACGCCTCCAAGGCGGCGCGTGATCTCGGCTGGACGGCAAAATATGATCTCGAGGACATGTGCCGCGATTCGTGGAACTGGCAGAAGAACAACCCGCAGGGTTATTGATCAATTGACAGGTGACAATTGATAACGGACAATTCAGGGCGGGCTTTGCCCGCATCCGGCATGATCACAGGATAACGATCCAAAGGCTTCTCCTATGGGGAAGCCTTTTTCAATGGACAATTGACAACGGACAGTTGACAATGGAGGGTGGGCTGCGCCCACATCCGATCCTGTTGACGAAACACTTGCAAAGTGTGAATATTCATAGTATAATATCTTTGATTAGGCTTCTTTCGCCGAAATGTAACAATCACCTTTATGGAGGGTATTATGGCTCAGAACAAGAAAATGGTCGAGGCTATCACCGGCCGCGACGAGGATTTCGCAAAATGGTATACCGACATCGTCAAGAAGGCGGAGCTGGTAGATTACTCCAACGTCAAGGGCTGCATGGTCATCCGACCCTACGGCTTCGCGATCTGGGAGAATATGAAGGCGGACATGGATCGCCGCTTCAAGGAAACGGGACATGAGAACGTCTATATGCCGATGTTCATCCCCGAGAGCCTTCTGCAGAAGGAGAAGGATCACGTCGAGGGCTTCGCGCCCGAGTGCGCATGGGTCACCGTCGGCGGCTCCGAGAAGCTGACCGAGCGCCTCTGTGTTCGTCCGACCTCCGAAACGCTTTTCTGTGAGCATTACGCAAAGATCGTCAACACCTACCGCGATCTGCCGAAGCTCTACAACCAGTGGTGCAGCGTTGTCCGCTGGGAGAAAACCACCCGTCCGTTCCTGAGAACCTCCGAGTTCCTCTGGCAGGAGGGTCACACCCTGCACGAGACCGAGGAAGAGGCGCGCGAGGAAACCCTCAAAATGCTTAAGGTCTATGCCGATTTCTACAAGGAGACCCTCGCGATCCCCGCGGTCGTCGGCGAGAAGACCGAGAAGGAACGCTTCGCGGGCGCCAGAGAGACCTACACCATCGAGCCGATGATGCACAACGGCGTTGCGCTGCAGGGCGGCACCTCTCACTACTTCGGCGACGGCTTTGCCCGCGCCTTCGACATCACCTATCAGGGTCGCGACAACAAGCTCCATTATCCGCACCAGACCTCATGGGGTACCTCGACCCGCATGATCGGCGCGCTGATCATGGTTCACTCCGACGACGACGGACTTGTCCTGCCCCCGAAGATCGCGCCCATCCAGGTCGCCATCATCCCGATCGCCCAGCACAAGGAGGGCGTACTTGATAAAGCAAACGCACTCTGTGAGAGCCTTAAGAAGAAGTTCCGCACCAAGCTCGACGACTCCGACCAGTCGCCCGGCTGGAAGTTCGCCCAGTATGAGATGAAGGGCGTTCCCGTCCGTCTCGAGCTGGGTCCCAAGGACATCGAGAAGAACCAGTGCGTGCTGGTTCGCCGCGATACCAGAGAGAAGATTTTTGTATCTCTGGACGGCATCGAGGACGCGATCGAGAAGCTGCTCGTCACCATCCACGAGGATATGTATAACCGCGCTCTCGAGAACATGAAAGAGAAGACCCACGTCGCAACCACCTACGACGAGTTCATCGATATCTCTAAGAACAACCCCGGCTTTATCAAGGCGATGTGGTGCGGCGATTCCGAATGTGAAGATAAGCTCAAGGACGCGACCGGCGGCGTGAAATCCCGCTGTATCCCCTTTGAGGAAGAACACCTCGCCGATACCTGCGTCTGCTGTGGCAAGCCCGCCAAGCACATGGTATACTGGGGCAAGCAGTATTAATCAATCGGTAGTCGGTAGTTGTCAGTTGGTAGTTTGTAGGGAGGACTCCGTCCTCACCTGATTCCTAACCAACGACTACTAACCACCAACCGGCAACTATTTCAGAAAGGAGCGGTACAATGCCTATCAAGGTTCAAAACGACCTTCCGGCGACCAAGATACTGGAAGGCGAAAATATATTTGTTATGACAGAAGAACGCGCGACGACCCAGGATATCCGACCGCTCAAGATCGTCATCCTCAACCTCATGCCCACCAAGGTGGCTACCGAGACCCAGCTTCTCAGACTGCTCGGTAACTCGCCGCTGCAGGTGGACGTCGAGCTGTTGCAGATGACCTCGCACAAGTCGAAGAACACCTCTCAGGAGCATCTGACCAAGTTCTACAAGACCTTCGACGAGATCCGCGACGAGCGCTTCGACGGCATGATCGTCACCGGAGCGCCCGTCGAGCTGATGGAGTACGAGGAGGTCGACTACTGGGACGAGCTTTGCGAGGTGCTGGACTGGGCGAAGAAGCATGTCTATTCCACCCTATTCATCTGCTGGGGCGCCCAGGCGGGACTCTATCACCGTTACGGTATCCCGAAGTATGAGCTGGACAAGAAGCTCTCGGGCATCTATAACCATCGGATCATGAACAACAAGCACCCGCTGACCCGCGGCTTCGACGACTATTTCCTGATCCCGCACTCCCGCTATACGGGCGTCAAGAGTGAGGATATCGCCAAGGTGCCGGAGCTGGAGATCCTCGCGGAATCAAAGAAAGCCGGCGTCGCCATCGTCTGCTCCAAGAACGGCAGAGAATTCTATCTGCTCGGTCACTGTGAGTATGACTATGACACGCTTGCGAAAGAGTATTACCGCGACGTCGCCAAGGGTATTAAGCCCGACATCCCATATAACTACTTCCCCGACAACAACGTCAACCGCAAGCCCGTCATGACATGGCGCAGCCACGCGTCACTTCTCTACCAGAACTGGCTGAACTACTACCTCTATCAGCAGACGCCCTATGACCTCGAGGAACTCAAGAAGATGTACGAGTAGAATGAACTCTGTTCATTCAGCTAAATTCGCTGTCGCGAGCGAACGGGCGGATGAAAGGCATCCGCCCCTACGTCATCACTGAGACGTTTGTTTTTTCCGTAGGGGACGATGGCAACATCGTCCCGCAAAGGACGGACAATGAAATCCTATACAGCGTCGGATAGGGATAAAAAGCCTTGCCGGCGGACGACCGATGGTCGTCCCTACGACACTGTGACTGACCTTCCCCTCAGGGGGAAGGCTTTTTCTTTATCGAACCGATCACAACCCTCAGTCGTATATAGAGTGAAAGCGCTTTCATCGGAAAGGAGGCGGATGATGAAAAAGCAGGTTGAAGAATACATCGGCGAGCATGGACTCGCTTTGACAAAGCTGTGTCTCTCGCTGACGAACAACCGCTCAGACGCCGAGGATCTGTACCAATCCACATGGGAGAAAGCGATCCGCAATCTCAGAAAATACGACAGCGACCGACCGTTTGAAAAGTGGCTGTTCACCATCTGTGTGAACACCTATCGCGACCGCGTGCGCCGCTATGACAGCAGAAAGATCGTGCATTTCTCCACCGACGAGGATCAGGAGCGTTTCCTCGACTCCATCCCCTGTGAGGACGGCGACCGCGACGAATATCTCGCCCTGCATCTTGCCGTCCGAAAGCTGAAACCATCCCTGCGCGAGGCGGTCGTGCTGTACTACTTTAGGGATTATTCCGTCGCTCAGCTGAGCGAGATACTGGGCATCCCCGAGGGTACGGTCAAATCACGTCTTGCCGCCGCGCGGGCAGAGCTGAGAAAGGAGCTGGATGAAGATGACGAATGAGAAGCTCGATAGGATGATGAAGAACTACGTCGACCCTGAGACGCAGGCGTTCGCGTATCATGAGAAGAAGCACAGAGGACTCAAGGCGGTCTCCGTAATCGCCGCGGCGCTGGTGCTGACGGTGCTTGGCACGCTGATCATCCCGTCCCTTAACAAGGGAGATCATCACTTTGTGCTGTCGGTCAATGCCGCGAGCAACCGCGCAGAGGACAGTCAGGTCGGCACGGTCTATTCGGAGTATACCACTTATGATCCCGATAGGAATCCGGTGGATCATTACTATGTGATGGACGCGGAACTGATGCTGAACGGCGACGATATCAAGGACGTGAGCTATCGTTCACAGAACGGTTACGGAAGGTTCTTTGTCTATTACAACCCCGATCCTGACGATTATCACGATGATGTGGGCTGGTGGTGCGATTCCGAGGGAAACAAAGATCCCTTCTATGTCGGCTGGAATACTTATGATTATAACGACTATTATAGTATCAGCGACATCCATCCGACCAATGACTGGAGCGAACCGTATCTCTATCATATCCAATATACCGCTGTGGATGATAACGATAAATTCCTCCAGCCGGACGACGCAACATCCGACAGAGATGATATCATCGAGATCACCGTGACGTTTGATGACGGCGACACACTGACAAAACATCTGAGCGTGACCTATCCCGACGGCATCATGACCGTTAAGGAGATCGGATGACGGTATGAGAGAGATCGTTGTATTGATCATACTGTTGGCTGTTGTGCTGAGTATGTGAAGAATCCCCGCTGTTACATTGTAACGGCGGGGATATCTTATATGGCGAATTAAGGCTATATCAGCATCGCGCGCATTTTCAGGAGGATCTTTTTCTCTCTTCGGCTGATTTGAACTTGGGTGGTGTCGAGCT
>JAFSRK010000274.1 GCA_017446165.1 Ruminococcus sp. | reverse complement strand
TCTCGCGCGTGCGGGAAACGACAAGCTGCTGGTGATCGTTCCCGACCAGATCACCTTCGAGACCGAAACGGCGTTCCTTGATCTGCTCGGTGCGCGGATGGCTGACCGCGTGCTGGTGCTGGGCTTCTCGCGACTGAGCGACTATGTCTTTGAGGCAACCGGCAACCGCTTCTCGACCTTCGCCGACGAGGGCGTGCGCAATCTGGTGATGAGCCTTGCACTCGAACAGGTCGGCGATGGACTGACGATCTTCGGCAAGCGATCCTCCTCGCGCGATCTGTGCGAGATCATGCTGTCTGCCGTCAAGGAGTACAAAAAATGCTCCCTGTCGAGCGATACGCTCCGCGAGGTCGCCGAGAGCGTCGGCGATGAAACGCTTCGAAAGAAGCTCGCCGATTCCGCCTTGGTCTATGACGCTTACAACGCCATCATGGAGCAGAGCTACATGGATCCGCTGGATTCGCTGACGAAGGTATCCGAGCTGCTCCTTGATCATCCTTTGTTTGAGGGTTATACCATCGCCGTCGACTCCTTCTACGGCTTCACTGCTCAGGAGTATGACGTCATCGAACGCCTGATGACACAGAGCGCAGAGATGTATGTCGCTTTGACCGACGACCTCTCGGGCGGCGACGACACCTCGCTCTTCTACGCGCCGCAGCGAACGCGGCTGAATCTCAGCCGTATTGCCCGCGACAATCACATCGACGTCGCGCCGCATATCCGCCTGAGTGAGCCGTTGCGTTTTCAGATTCCTGCGCTCGCCGCGGTGGAAGAGAACCTCTATCGCGCAGACAAAGCGCCCTTTGACGACCCGACCGACGCCGTCAGCGTCTATGAAGCCTCGGGTATCTATGATGAGTGCGACTATGTTGCGCGCACGATTCGCGGGCTGATCGAGGACGGCTGTCGCTACCGCGATATCGCCGTCATCGCGCGCTCGAGCGAGAAGTACATCGGCGTGTTGGATACATATTTTGACAAATACCATATCAATTATTTCATGGACGAGCCGGTGAACATCGACTCCATGCCGATCGTGCGGCTAGTGTCGTCCGCGTTCGATATCGCGTGCCGCGGCTTTGACCGCGACGATGTGCTGACCCTGCTGAAAACAGGGCTTTGCTCCTATGATGTGAACGATATCGCCGACTTTGAGAACTACATCTTCGTCTGGGATATCAGCGGCCGCCGATTCTTCGATGAATTCACCGCGAACCCCTCGGGTTTTTCCGATGATTTCACCGACGATGAGAAGGCGCGGCTCGACAGTGTCGAAGCGCTGCGTGCCGACGTGATCGGCAAGCTGAGAACCTTTGCGAAAGCCGTCCGCGATACCGATGGCAGAACGATCGCCAAGGCGCTGATGAATCTTCTCTATGCTCTCAAATGTGACGAGAACATCGACAAGCTGTGCGATCGGCTGGAGCGCAGGGGAGAGGATACTCTCAGCGAAGATCTCGTCCGTATGTGGGGCGTGCTGTGCGAGATTCTCGACAAGACCGTCGCCGTCATCGGCAATTATCGGATCGACCCGCGCCGATTCTCTGAGCTGCTCTATGTCAACTTCTCGAACACCGAGGTCGCGTCCATCCCGCGCGGTCTCGACGAGGTCGATGTCGCCTCTGCCGACCGCTCGCTCCTGAGCGGAAAGAAGGCAGTTTTCGTCATCGGCGCAAACGAGGGCGAGTTCCCGAGGACTCCCGTCGAAGCGGGCGTCTTCACCGACAACGAACGCTGTGTGCTGAAGGCGATGTCCCTGCCGCTGTCGGACTCCGTCAGCGAGCTGTTCTCCACCGAACGTTACTATGCCTACCCCGCGCTGACCGCCGCGTCCGAGCGGCTGTTCATCTCGTATTATACCGCGGATCTGGTCGGCGAAAAGCTGACCCCCTCCGATACCGTCACCGAGCTGCGTCTCGGTGTCCCCAAGCTCCGATTTCAGTCATTCGATACCATTCCGATCACCGAGCGCCTTTACTGTGAGCGTGCGGCGTTCGATTACCTGATCACACGCCGCCACAGCCGCTGTGGAGATATCGCCGCTCTGCGCAGCTATTTTGCCGATAATGAGACCTACGAGCCGCTGATATCGGCGATCGATTCCATGTCTGATCGCACCCGCCGCCGCATCACCGCGCCCAACCTGACGCGCGAGCTG
>JAFSRK010000273.1 GCA_017446165.1 Ruminococcus sp. | reverse complement strand
TCGGGCGTGGGCGATCTTCTCGAAGCGGCTGATCGCGTGAACGCTGACACTGACAAGCTCGGTGAACGCCGCCACGTCGAGGTCAAGTCCCTCGGGCAGCAGCACCAGCCTATCCGGCTCGATGGAGATGTATTCCTGCAGAAAGCCGTCCGCGGAGCTGCCGCAGAATTTGCTGGAGCGCAGGTACTTCTCGGCGATATAGGGGTCGTCCTCGGTGGGGATATCCGGCACCATGACAACGCGGTCGCCGGGCTTGAAGTTGCCCTGTGCGTCATAGATGACCTGACCGATCGCCTCATGGATCAGCGCCATCGGGAGCTTTTCCTTCAGCACGCGGATGTCGCGTGTTCCCTGATAGTAGCGCTGGTCGGCGTTGCAGATCGACAGGTGGGTCGGCCGCACGATCACGCCCTGATTCAAGTCGATCTCGTCGAAGGCGATCTCGAACCGGCGGGGTGAGCGCAGTCGGTAAACGGTATTAATCATGTTCTTCTTCCTCTAGGAGCGAGCGTGCGATCTTGAGATCATAGGGATAGGTGATCTTGATGTTGAAGGTCTCGCCCTGTACGAGGCTGACCTTCATGCCCTTCATGACGAGGATCTTCGCCGCGTCGGTGAGGATGTCCTTTTCCTCATCCGACAGGCTCAGGTAGGTATCGCGCAGCAGCTTCGCCTTGAAGCTCTGGGGGGTCTGACCCTGATACATCCTGCGGCGGTCGGGGATGGCGGCGATGCACTCGCCCTCGCTCTCGACGATGGTGTCGGTGGCGGGGATAACGGTGTCGCACGCACCGTCGCGGATGGCGGTGTCGATGTTTTCCTCGATGATGCGGTGGGTCAGGAACGGACGTACCGAGTCGTGGGTGACGATGACGGTGTCGTCGTCGAGACCGTAGGTGCGCTCGATGTAGCCGATGGCGTTCATGATGGTCTCGTTGCGGGTCTTGCCGCCCTCGATGACCGCGACGCGATCGGTTTTGCCGGTATATTTCCTGATAAGCTCCTTGGTGTGATGCACCCACGCCTTCGGCGAGAGGACGATGATCTTCTCGAAGCGCGGATTCGGGAGGAATTTCTCGATGGTGTGGTTGATGATGGGCTTGCCCTTGATCTCGAGGTACTGCTTGGGCGTGTCGGTGCTGCCCATGCGCGAGCCGGTACCGCCCGCGAGGATCACTGCGAAAATCATATGGTGTCTCCTTATAATTAGTTGGTAGTTAGTAGTTATTAGTTGGTAGCTTATAGGGAGGGCTTCGCCCTCACCCGGTTTATTCACTCGATCAACTATCAACTACCAACCACCAACTAACGACTCTGTTATTTCAACTCCCCTAAGAAGTCGAAGGGTGTTTTCTCTGCATTATCGATATGGTCGCCCAGATCGAGGCGGTAGTAGTCGTGGTAGGGGGTCTGCTTGTACAGCGGGAGCATCTGCATGTAGTCCTCGCCGTACCAGATCCTGAGGAAGCCGTCATAGCCTTTAGGCATAAAGGTGCTGACTCCCGCGAAGTCCCACGGCACCACCTCGGTGAACCACTCGCGCGGCATCATGTCGCGGTAGATGTGGTCGGTGGCGGGAACCATGATGGTGTTGGTGGCTTTATGCTCATATTTGCGCGTCGCCTTGTCGTAGGACGCGGAATAGCTGTCCAGGTCTCTGAGCCTTAAAAACGGCAGGAGGAGCTTTGAAACAAGGCGTGCCTTGCCCTCGCCGCGCGGCTCGTTCTTCCAGCGCACGTTCATCAACAGGCGTTTGTTCATCAGACGTTTCCAGATGCCTCTCCACTTTGACGGATCGTCGGGGACGTTGTCATAGACGAAGATGTCCACCGAGATGCCCTTGGGCATTTCATAGCCGTCCGAGTAGCGCGAGGCAAAGTAGGTGTTCTTCACCGTGATGCGGTCGAAGAAGTAGTGGTAGCCGTTTTTGTTCGAAAAGCTCTGGTAGCTGAAATCGTCGCCGAGTTCCGATGCGGCGACCGCCTTGAAGCGGTTGAATTCGTCGCGCAGCATGCCGACGTCGATGTCGTCGTCCCACGGGATGAACCCGCCGTGACGCGCCGCGCCGAGCATCGAACCTCCCGAAAGGAAGTAGGTGATGCCGTGCTTGCGACAGATGCGGTCAAGCTCCGTGAGCGCCGAGAGCGCGGTCTTTCTGAGGCAGTCGAGCTTTCCGCTGTAGCCGTCGCGGATGAAACTTGCGCGGATATCGTATTTGGTGATGTATCCTGTCAGCGTGTAGCGGAGGATGTCATCGGTATCGCAGACAGGCTCCCACGAGAGCGAGTGCAGCTTGCCGGGACTGAGCGCAGAGTAGCTGATCTCTGCGTCGTTGTCCTCGACCTTAAGCTTCACGCCGTCGCGTGCAAAGAGGGAATAGACCTTGCTTTTCAGCTCGTAGCGGCTGAGAAAGAGGGTGGATGCGTTGTAGATGTTGCCCGATTTGCCGTGCTTTGACACGGTGTAGATCGCGGTGATCGCGTCGGGAAGATAGAGCGCCGAGGTGTATTCGAGCGCGTCACAGGATCTGACGGTGATCACGCCGCTTTCGGCGTCCCGTGCGAGCTGCTGCAGTCCGAGCGGATCAGAGATCGCACAGAGGATGCGGTCGCAGAATACCGCCTTGACCTTGCCGCCGCGATAGTGACAGGCTTTGAGCCTTTTGCGCAGCTCGATCAGATCGGGGTGGCTCGCGATCAGCTCCATTTCGGCATAGCGCCGGATGGCAGGATGACGGTTGATGTCTTTCAGGAGAACGATCACGGTCAGCTCCAACCGCTTCTGTACACAGGCGTTCATGACGCTTTCGAGCAGCATGCCGTCGTCGGGATCTGCGGCGTCATAGATGTACCAGAGCTTACTGCCCTCGGGTACTTCGTCCGCGGTGCGGCACAGGCGATGCCCCTCGCCGAGATATTCGGTTGTCGCGTTCAGCGCGTCGGTGAGAAAACCCTTGCCGATGATACAAACGCCGCTGTCCGAAAGGGACTTGCGGCGTATATAGTCGGCAGCGAGGCAGATCTCATTTTCTTTCACGGTGTTGAGCATGGGGGACCTCCCGGCTCCCTTTGGTAAAGGGAGCTGTCGTCGAAGGCGACTGAGGGATTGCAGTATCGGAGCGCAGCGACAACCAATTGATATGGATTCTCGCATGAGTTTTCATGCTCGGTCATTTGTACAATCCTTCCGTCACCCTATGGGTGCCACCTCCCTTTACCAAAGGGAGGCATAGGCTATTTCTTCACAGCTTTATTATTGACCTTTTCGAGCTTTGCTTCGATGTCCTTGAGTTCGGCGAGCTTCTCGGCTTTCTTTGCCGCCTGCTTCGCTTCCTTCTTCTTGCGATCCTCTTCCTTGTCGCGCTCATAGATGCTGAACGCTTCCTCGACGGTACCGTCATAGAGGATCGCACCCTTTCTCAGATAGATCGCGCGGTTACAGATCTCGGCGACCGTATCGGGATGGTGGCTGACATAGAGGATGGTCGTGCCGGCTGCCATGATCTCGGCGATACGCTGGCGGCACTTCTTGCGGAACGCCGCGTCGCCGACGGACAGCGCCTCGTCGATGACGAGGATATCGGGGTCGATGTTGACGTTGATCGCAAAGCCGAGGCGCATCTTCATACCGCTCGAATAGGTACGGACGGGCTGGTCGATATAGACGTCCAGCTCGGCGAATTCGACGATGCGTTCCTCGATGACCTTGATATAGGAGTCCTCGAGTCCGAGGATATAGCCCTTGAGGTAGATGTTCTCGCGACCCGTCATCTCGGGGACAAAGCCCGCGGTCAGCTCGAGCAGCGCCGCGACGGTGCCGTCGACATAGACCTCGCCGCTGTCGGGAAAGGTAACGCCGGTGATCATCTTGAGCAGGGTGGATTTACCCGCGCCGTTGTCGCCGATGACGCCGACGCTCTCGCCGCGCTTTAACTGGAACGTGACGTCGTTCAAGGCGCGCTTGATTTTCGGGTTCTTGGGCTTTCTGAACAGGGCGCGAAAACGCTCCTGATCGTTTTTATAGAGAGTGTATTCCTTGGTGATGTGGTTGAACGCGATGATAACGTCCTTGTCGAGGGACGCCGCGAACTCTGACTTTTCTTTCTGTTTCGCCATGACAGTCCCTCCTTACAGTACGTCGGGCAATCTCTTGCGCAGACGGTTGTAGTTGAAGATACCAAGCGCGATGAGCGCCGCGAATTCGACGATCATGATGATGAACTCGGTCGGATACTCCCAGAACCAGCGGTGATACAGGAAGGTGTTGCGGTAGCCGTTCGCGAAGAAGGTGATCGGGTTGAGCAGCATGATACGGCGCAGCGGACCCTCGAGGCTGTAGGTGTCATAGACGATACCGGACAGCCAGAACACGCCCGACATGATCGAGATGATCATGTTCTCAAAGTCGCGCGAGAATGCCGCCATCGGCGCGGTCGACCAGATGAACACGAGGAAGAACGCGAACATCAGCGGTGTGTAGAAGAAGTACTGCAGGTTGTACCACGAGGGGGCGATGCCGCCCTGGACGCCGTTGACCGTACCGCCGACGAACACCAGGAAGATGTACATCAAAAGGCTCAGGAACAGGTGGACATAGAGCCTCGCAACCTGAGTAAAGGTCATGATGGTCGATACGGGGAAGCTGACCTTGGTGACGAACTGCTTGTTGAGGATGATCGAGCGCGAGCCCTGCAGGATGCTGTCGTTGATGAAGAACCACGGGATGAAGCCGACCAGCATGAAGAGGAATCGGCTGTAGGTGCCGAGGTCGGTGCCGTTATCCATGACAACGTGTACGCTGCCGGCTTTTCTCAGACCGATGTCAAACGCGAACCAGTACACGAACAGGGTGAACAGCGGCTTGACAACAGCCCAGAACGGACCGATGATCGCGCCCTTGTACTTTTTGATCAATTCGTTTTTGGCGAGCAGAAAGATCTGCTTGCCGAAACCTTTGTGTTCTCTTGCAATCTGAAACATATAAAACTCCTTAACTTCGGGTTACGCGGACTGCCGGAACGGTGGACTCCTTTCGTTTACGGTACTCAGAGCATGTTTGAACCGCACTGATCCATCATAACCATAGTTAAACTTATTATATATCATCTGCAGGATTTGTCAATATAATAGGATTCTAACTATATTACCAAAAACTTTGGTTTTTTTGGCTATATTTCTACAAATATATTTCCCCGTATTTATTGACAAAAACCCCGTCTGTCCGTATAATTCGTAATTGAACGCTTTAATGGGTTAATATGCTTTAAGACCCATTGGCATAAGCGGGTGAGCCGCGGGTTTCGCGTCATGGATTTTGTCCTGCAGGCTCTGAAATAAGGAGGTCAGATAGTTGAAAAAATCTGTAGTATCTTTGAAAGATATCAACTTCAAGTATTCGAACGAGGTGATACTGAACAATATCAGCCTCGACATCTACGACAAGGAGTTCGTCACCCTGCTGGGTCCCTCCGGCTGCGGCAAGACGACCACCCTGCGCATCATAGCGGGCTTTGAAGAGCCTCAACAGGGCGAAGTGTTCTTTGACGGCGAGCCGGTCAACGGCGTGCCGCCCTATAAGCGCAACGTCAATACCGTCTTCCAGAAGTATGCCCTGTTTCCGCACCTGAATGTATTCGACAACGTCGCCTTCGGACTCAAGCTCAAGAAGCTGCCGAAGAAGGAGATCGAGCAGAAGGTCAAGCGCATGCTCGCCGTCGTTGACTTAAAGGGCTATGAAAAACGCGCTGTGAAATCCCTCTCGGGCGGTCAGCAGCAGCGTGTCGCCATCGCGCGCGCACTGGTCTGTGACCCGAAGCTCGTACTGCTTGACGAGCCGCTCGGCGCGCTGGACTTGAAGCTGAGAAAGGATATGCAGATCGAGCTTAAACAGCTCCAGCAAAAGACTCAGACCACCTTTGTTTATGTCACCCACGATCAGGAGGAAGCCCTGACCATGAGCGACCGCGTCGTCGTCATGAACAACGGCGTTATCGCCCAGATCGGCACCCCCGAGGACGTCTACAACGAGCCGGCAAACGCCTTTGTTGCCGACTTCATCGGTGAGGCGAACATCATCAACGGCGTTATGCTCGAGGACAAAAAGGTCCGCCTGCTCGGCGTCGAGCTGGACTGCGTCGATAAGGGCTTCCCGAAGAATATGCCCGTCGACGTCGTCATCCGCCCCGAGGATATCGAGGTCGTCTCACCCGGCGAGTCGAAGCTTACCGGCGTTGTCGAGGACGTCATCTTCAAGGGCGTTCACTTCGAGATGTCCGTGCGCTGTCACAACTGCCAGTGGCTTATCCACTCTACCGTCGCCCAGAAGGTCGGCGACGAGATCGGCATGCGCATCGACCCCTTCAACATCCACATCATGAACAAGATGTTCCTCGCGCCCGATAACACCATCATCACCGAGGTACTCTACTCCGATAAAGAGAACAATACGACCACCTTCCGGCTCGAGGATCAGGAGGTTACCATCCCCGACGCCTATTATGAGCAGGGTCAGAAGCTCCGCATCGTCCTGCCGCCCGACGCGCTGTATATCGCGGGCGACGGCAACGGCGACCTCGACGAGGTTTTCATCGAGTCCGTCATCTGGAAGGGTGAGCATAACGAGATCATCCTTGAATCCGACGAGCGCAAGTGGATCATGCAGAGCGACATCGACGAGCAGGTCGCGACCTACACCACCCTCGGCTTCGACTTCAAGAAAGCCTCGATCTATGAGGTGAAGTGAGATGAAGACGAATAGCTCCAACGCTGTCGTGGCGAAGCGCCGCGCACAGAAGCCGACCGTGATGAAGTCCAAGCGTCCCGCCATCCCGTATCTGGGATGGATGCTGGTGTTCACGATCATCCCGCTTCTGATGGTGCTTTACTACGCCTTCACCGATGACAAGGGCGCCTTCACGCTCAAAAACTTTCTGAATATCGCCGATTACAGCCACATCTTCCTGTATTCCCTCTATGTGGCGCTGATCTCCACCGTGATCTGTCTGGTACTCGCCTATCCGCTGAGCTACGCGATCTCCCGCTGCACCGAGCGCAAGCAGAGCATCATCGTGATGTTTCTGATGGTGCCGATGTGGATGAACTTCCTGCTGCGTGTTTACGCGTGGGTGCTGATCCTCCAGAGCAACGGTCCGCTGGATACGCTCCTGCAGCTTGTCGGCATCAATATCTCGCTGATCGGCAACACCGGCGCGATCGTCGTGGGCATGGTCTACGAGTTCCTGCCGTTCATGATCCTGCCGATCCATGCCGTCATGGCGAAGATCGACGACTCGCTGATCGAAGCGGCTCAGGATCTCGGCTGCAGCGGCTTCAACGTTTTTCGCAAGGTCATCCTCCCGCTGTCCGTACCGGGTATCATCTCCGGTGTGACGATGGTATTCGTCCCGACGGCGTCCACCTTCCTTGTCGCCCAGTATTTAGGCGGCGATCAGCTGATGATCGGTGACGTCATCGAGCGCGTGTTCCAGTTCAACCACAACACCGGCTCGGCGATCGCGCTGGTCCTGATGGTGGTCATCCTCGGATTCCTTGTCTTTATGAACCGATTCGGAGATAAGGAGGCGGTAGGCAGATGAGAAAGAAAAGTCAGAAGATCTATTTCGCCATTATCATGGCGTTTCTGTACCTGCCGATCATTTACCTGATCGCGTATTCCTTCAACGACGGCAAGACCTCTGTCTGGAAGGGCTTTACCATGAAGTGGTACACCGCCCTGTTCAACGACACCCAGATCATGAGCAGTCTGTACAACACCATCGTCGTCGCGCTGATCGCGTCGGTCGTGGCTACCATCCTCGGTACCTTCGCGGCGATCGGTATCTATAACTTCAAGGGCGGCGTCCGCTCCGCCATCCAGAACGTTTCCAACTTCCCGATCATCAACCCCGAGATCGTCACGGGCGTGTCGCTGATGCTCCTGTTCACCTTTGCGGGTACGATGATGGGCTTCGAGATGGGCTTCTGGACGGTGCTTCTCGCACATATCGGCTTCTGTACGCCGTATGTCATATTGAATGTCACGCCGCGTATCAAGCAGATGGATCCCTCGCTCTATGAGGCTGCGATGGATCTCGGCTGCTCCCCGATGCAGGCGTTCTTCAAGGTCGTGCTGCATGAGCTGATGCCCGGTATCTTCTCGGGCTTCCTCATCAGCTTCACCTATTCGCTGGACGACTTCGTCATCACCTATTTCACCCGCGGCTCGCGGTTCCAGACCCTGCCGATCCAGATCTACACCATGACCCACCAGCGTATCAACCCCAAGGCGAACGCCCTCTCGGCGATCCTCTTTGTGGTGGTACTCGGCATCCTGATCGTCTCGAACGTGATCTCTTCGAGAAAGGATAAGGAGGCGGCGCGATGAAAAAGCTTTTGTGTATCCTCGCGGCGCTGATGCTCGCGCTGAGCAGCCTGACCCTGACCGCGTCCGCCGCGTCCGATGACGCAAAGCCCAAGAAGGGCAAGGGCGAGGTCAACGTCTATAACTGGGGCGAGTATATCGCTCCCGGCGACGACGGCGGCATGGATGTTCTCGCCGAGTTTGAGAAGCAGACCGGCATCAAGGTCAACTATACCAACTTCGAGACCAACGAGGAGCTTTACAACGTTCTGACCAACTCGAACTCCTCCTACGACGTCATCATCCCCTCGGACTATATGATCGCGCGACTCAGGGAAGAGGGACGGCTCCTCAAGATCAACTACGACAACATCCCGAACTATAAGAACATCGACGACCGCTTCAAGAAGGGCGACTATGACCCGACGGGCGAATACAGCGTCGCCTTCACATGGGGCTTCGTCGCGATGGTCTACAACACCACCATGGTCGACGGCGACGAGCTCACCGGCTTCAAGGATCTGTGGAATCCCAAGTATGAAAACGATGTGCTGATGTTCAACAACTCCCGTGACGCGATGGCGATCGCGATGCAGCTGTGCGATCCTCCGATCGATCCGGGATCCCCTCACTTTTCCGAGGATGACATCCGGCGCGCTACCGACAAGCTCGTTGAGCTGAAAGAGGGCGGCTCGCTGAAGCGCTACGTCATGGATCAGGTGTTCACCGAGATGGAGGGCGACCATGCGGCGATGGCGGCTTACTACGCCGGTGATATCGCCACCATGATGGACAACAACGAGAACCTCGATTATATCATCCCCGAGGAGGGATCCAACCTCTTTGTGGACGCGATGTGCATCCCCGACTGCTGTCGGAACAAGGAGAACGCCGAAGCCTTCATCAACTTCATGTGCGATTCCGAGGTCGCCGCGGCGAATGCCGAGTACATCTACTACGGCACGCCCGTCAAGACCGCGCTTGATCTGCTGGATGAGGACTTCACCGAATTTGAGCTGTTGAATCCTCCCGACGAGTTTGTCGACAAGTGCTACACCTTCACGAACCTCGACGATAAGACCTACGCCATGATGCAGGAGAACTTCATCAAAGCCTGCACCGGCAAGGCGAGCAGCGCGTCGGTCGGTGCAGTCATCGCGATCCTCGGGCTGGTCGTGGTCGCTACCCTGATTCTGTTCGCCTTCAACATCCGACGCGCCGTCAAAAACCGCGGACGTATCAATAAACTGTAAGCGAATTGTCAACAAAAAAAGGCTGTCGTAATCATGCGACAGCCTCGTTTTTGCGGGGGTGTAAAAAATGAATATGATGGATTATCTCGACTGGCGCGGCGACGTGACTTTTGAGGAAAAAGCGCTCAACGAGGTTGACAGCCTGATTTTGTCAACGCTGTCGTATCTTGCGATGGAGGGACTGGTTTCTGAGGACGACTCTCTGTCGCCCACTATAGGAGAGCTTTGGCGTGCTTATGAAGCCTCGGGTTGTGACCAGTCGGCTATGATCCAGGATCCCGGTCCGTTGCTTAAGAAGGCAGCAGGCTGCGCGCGCTTTGAGAGGGTGGTCGTCAGCTGTTTTGTCAATACTGTCGCGTCCGAGGAACGGGTGCAGTTCTCAGCCGTGACTTTTCGGATCCTGCCCGGGCTGAGTTATATCGCTTTTCGCGGCACGGATAATACCATCGTCGGATGGCGCGAGGACTGCGACTTCAGCTTTACACGAACCACGGGTCAAATTATGGCAGCACAGTATGTTGACCGTATCGCAGAAATGACTGATGACGCGCTGATCGTCGGCGGTCACAGCAAGGGTGGCAACTTTGCCGTCTATGCGGCGGCATTCTGTGATCCTGCCGTACGCGACACCAGAATCCGAAGTGTCTACAGCAACGACGGTCCCGGAATGATGCGTGAGCTGGTCGAAACACAGGAGTACCACGCAATCCTCGAGAGAACCATCCAGATCATTCCCGAATCATCTGTTTTCGGTGTTGTACTCTCCAGCAGGCTCCCCCGAAAGATCATCAAGAGCGATGAGAAGTTCATCTATCAGCACAACCCTTATTCGTGGGAGGTGCTGGGTTCTGCTTTTGTCCGTGCCGATGAACGCACCCATTCAAGCATCTTCCTGGACGACATTTTCCGCCGATGGATCGATTCACTAAGCGCCGAAAGTTTGCGTGATGTATTCAATACGATTTTCAATGCGATCGAGGCGAGCGGAGCAGTAACGGTGAATGAACTGAATGAGAACAAATTCATGACCTATGGGGCGATCCTCAAAGCAGTTGCCAAGGTCGAGCCGAAGGAACGCAGTGAGGTGTTAGGGGCGCTCAAGAAACTTCTGCTCAGCGGAAGAGATGCTATTACCGAGAAAGAGAATTGACTGAGGAGAGTTTGTTCAGCGCTCAGCAGACAATGATTCATTCGAGTTTGCGTATGGTGACGGTTGCTTTGTCTTGCAAAAAGCGCCCTTGATCATCACTTCTATTGAATAATAATAGATTATTGTTTTGTGCTTAGAGTATAATAGTTGAGAGGCTGCCGTAAATCAATACGACAGCCTCTTTCTTATCTGTTCTGTATCGCTTTGAGTTGGCGATTGTTTTCCTTGGTCAGCTCGTCGGCGATGGCGATCTTTTTGATGAGGTTGTGTACGGTGCTGTCGAGCTTGGTCTGCTTTGAGTAGTCGGCGGGGAAGATGTAGTCCACCCGGTCGCTGAGCAGCAGCTCCTCCACCTTGCGGCGGTTGTTGTCCTGATAGACCGCGATCGCCGTGCCGCCGTATGCCTTCATCATCTTCATGCACGGAACGTCACTGAGTCCGTCGCCGATGTAGATCATGTTGGTGAACGGTACGCGCTTGCTGTCGTCGGGCATCGAGCGGTTGAGATCGACGTCGTTGCTGATATCCAGCACGCCCTTGTTGATGCGGTAGACGAACTGGGTCTTGTTGGTGTAGTTGACAGCGGTCTTTGGCCACAGCGCCGTGCCGTTCTCGTCGTAGTAGAACTCACAGGCAAAGATCTTGGTGAACTTGTCGGCGATGCCGGAGCCTTCGATGATCTCCCTCAGTCCCGACGAGATGACATAGTGTTCCACCTGTACGCCCTGTGCCGCGCCGTAGAGGTTCATGCGGTCGAACCACTCGCGCACCCCGGGGAACAGCTCGATGGAGGTGCCGTTCTCGACGAGGCTTTCGCGCGTGAGGGGAACGCCCTGACGCTTGCCCTCCTCGATCATCGTGTAGAGATAGGCGAGTACGCCGTCCATCTCCTGAGCGCGACCGAAGGAGTTGGCGAGCTGCCAGAAGGCTTTCGGCTCCATATTCAGGCTGGGGATAAAACCGTAGTCCTGCATATCGGTGGTGCAGAGGGTCTTATCAAAGTCATACATGATCGCAACGATGGGTCTGTCCATGGGTACCTCCGGAAAAACGAGCAATGTGGAATGTGGAATCAGGAATGATGATTCAATGAAGGCTTTCATCAAGACAGAAACGTGCAACCTTTCTGTCAGCATTTCATTTGCGGAGGATGATAGGTCAGTCTTCCGTCAATTCCAAATTCCTAATCCATCATTCCTAATCATTATCAATAAGTACCGATCTCTACCGAGGTCAGCTCGACCGTCTCGACGGGTGCGTCACCGACGGTCTTGACCGCCGCGATCTTGTCGACGACCTCCATGCCCTCGTATACCTGACCGAAGACGGTGTAGTCGCCGTCGAGCCAGTTGTTGTTAGCCTGGTTGATATAGAACTGGGAGCCGATGGAGTTGGGCATCGCGCTCTGAGCCATCGAGACCGCGCCGCGGATGTTCAGCACATAGTCGCTGATCTCGGGACCGAAGCCCTCGCCGTAGATACTCTCGCCGCCGGTGCCGTTGAAGTTGGTGTAGTCGCCGCCCTGGATCATGAAGTTTGCGATCACGCGGTGGAAGATGGTTTTGTCATACTTGCCCGCCTTCGCCAGCGCGATGAAGTTGTTGACCGCCTTCGGAGCGACCTCGGGGAAGAAGCGCATCTTGATGTCGCCGAAGGAGGTGTGGAAGGTCGCGATCACATCGCCCGCCTTGGGAGCGGCGTTCTGATAATCGGTGTCGATCGCAGAGAGATCCGCCGCCGGAACGTCTGCGAGTTTTGTGTAGCTGCCTGATAATACCATAGAATAGTCCCCGCTTTCGGTGTTGGTTTTTTCCGCTTCTGTCTGGGTCTGAGCCTCGGTGGCGTCGTCGGTTTTTGCGGTGGTCTTGCCGGTGGACACGACCTCTTTGCCGCAGCCCGCAAAGCTCGCCGCCATGAGCAGCAGACACAGCGTCAGCGCGATGATTCTTTTCATGTTATTTTCCTTCCTTTCGGTCAGATACAGCGTCATTGAGGGGAGGGCGATCAAGCCCGGCGTGGCAATCCCCCGATGAACAACAGCACCTCGACCGTTATTTGACACATAGTATTGTAATACATTTCACCGCCGTTTTCAATAGCCCGCGCAAAATTGTCATATCCAACCCGCCGGATTCATAGATTGGTATATAGAATAAAGCGCAGGAGGAAGAAGAATGACAGAATATCTCCCCGAGGGGAAACGGATCGGGACATCGGAAAACACGGGATATCTCAGCTCGCCGCAGGGGTTGCGAGAAGCCATGGAGCGCGGCGTCATCCTCGAAGCGCGTGCGACGATCTGTGACAGCGAACACAACCTGACCGTGGATCTCGGCTGTATGAAGGGCTTTATCCCGCGCGTTGAGGGAGCTGTCGGCATCCGCGAGGGTACGGTCAGGGACATTGCGGTGATCTCGCGCGTCGGGCGAGCGGTGTCGTTTGTCGTCGAGGATATCGTGACGGACGCCGCGGGCAGGGAGCTTGCGATCCTCTCGCGCAGAAAGGCGCAGATAAGATGCATCGACCGATACATCGAGCGCCTCGTCCCCGGCGATATCATCCCCGCGCGGGTGACCCACCTCGAGCCGTTCGGGGCGTTTTGCGACATCGGCTGCGGCGTGGTGGCGCTGATGCCCATCGACACGATCTCCGTGTCTCGCATCGAGCATCCCGACGAACGCTTCACCCCGGGCATGGATATCCGCGCGGTGATCAAATCCCGCGTCGGCACGCGCATCACCCTCAGCCACAAGGAGCTGCTCGGCACATGGGAGGAAAATGCAGAGGCGTTCTCGGTCGGCGAGACTGTAGCGGGAGTGGTGCGATCGGTGGAAAACTACGGCGCGTTCGTGGAGCTGATGCCGAATCTCGCGGGACTCGCGGAGCTGAGGGATGATCTGAGGGTCGGGATGTCCGCCTCGGTCTATATCAAGAGCATCATCCCCGCCCGCATGAAGATCAAGCTCATCATCATCGACACCTTCGCCGATCAGCCCGCCGTGAAGCCGCCCCACTATTTCCTCACCGAGGGTCACATCGACCGCTTTGTCTACTCGCCCGCCGGCTGTGATAAATATATCGAAACGGATTTTTCCGTACAATAGTTTGACATTGACTGCTTCTTAGGGTACAATATGTTGTGATAAATAAACTGTAGGGGACGATGCCCACATCGTCCCGCGGGCGGATGCGGGCATCCGCCCCTACAAAAGGACAGAGGTATCCATGGAACTGTACCAATTCATCCTGCTTGCCGTTTTGGCGACGGCGGCGATCATCGTCGGTATCGCGGCGATCATCATTATTCCGAAAAAGAATCAAAACAGCAACGAGGAGCTGAGCCGTCTGCGTCAGGAGATCGTGACCTCCACCCAGAATTCCGTCAAAAACATGGGCGACATGATCTCGGTGAATCAGCAGAATTCCGCCGCGGCGCAGAATCAGAATCTCAGCCGCCTTGAAGAACGCATGAAGACCTTCTCGCTCGAGAATGAGCAGAAGCTCGAGAACATCCGCCGCACGATGGAGCAGGGACTCTCCGACATCCGCGCCGACAACAATAAGCAGCTTCAGGAGATGCGCACCACTGTTGACGAGAAGCTTCAGAAAACCCTTGAGGACAAGATGAACAAGAGCTTCGCGCTGGTCAACGAGCGACTCGAGCAGGTCTACAAGGGACTCGGCGAGATGCAGACCCTCGCGGTGGGCGTCGGCGACCTCAAGAAGGTGCTGTCCAACGTCAAGACACGCGGCATCGTCGGCGAGATCCAGCTCGGCAACATCCTCGAAGAGATCCTCAGCCCCGAGCAGTATGACACCAACGTCGCCACCAAGAAAGGCTCGCGCGACGTTGTCGAGTTTGCGATCAAGCTGCCCGCTCACGACGACGGCTTCATCTACCTGCCGATCGACTCGAAGTTCCCCGGCGACACCTACGCCACTCTGCGCGACGCCTATGAGAGCGGCTCCAAAGAGGCTGTCGACGAGGCGGCAAAAGCCCTGATGAACACCATCAAGCGTGAAGCCAAGGATATTCGCGACAAATACATCGACCCGCCCAACACCACCGAATTCGCGATCATGTTCCTGCCGTTCGAGGGACTCTACAGCGAGGTCGTCAACCGCGGCATGGTCGAGCTTTTACAGCGCGACTACAAGGTCAATATCGCGGGACCCTCCACGATGGCGGCGCTGCTCAACTCGATCCAGATGGGCTTCAAGACCCTCGCCGTGCAGAAGCGGTCCGCAGAGGTCTGGAAGATCCTCGGCTCCGTGAAGAACGAATTCGACAAGTTCAACGACGTCCTCGTGATGACCCAGCAGCGTCTCGATCAGGCGAACAAGGAGCTGGACAAGCTCGTCGGCGTGCGCTCCCGCCAGATCAGCCGCAAGCTCTCTGCCGTCGAAAGCAACACCGACCCAATACAGGGACTCTTCGACGATCCTGACGGATCGTTGGATAATTGACAGTTGACAATGGATAATTGACAATTGCGGGAGGACTCCGTCCTCACCTGATTGACAGGAATCCACAGTGGACAAAGATGTATTTGTCGGAGGTTACTTATGGCAGAGAATATTATCGAAGCAAAGAGCTTTCGATTTGCTGTTGATATTGTTAAGCTTTGCAGAGACTTGCAAAATAATAAACAGGAATACATAATGAGCAAGCAATTACTGCGTGCCGGTACCAGCATCGGAGCAAACGTCGCAGAGTCACAGCAAGCACAGAGTAAGGCGGACTTTGTATCTAAGCTGTCGATAGCTTT
Source organism: Ruminococcus sp. (assembly GCA_017446165.1). GTDB lineage: Bacteria > Bacillota > Clostridia > Oscillospirales > Acutalibacteraceae > Ruminococcoides. The sequence continues at coordinate 1,714 of JAFSRK010000273.1, read as the reverse complement.
GAAGGAATCCTCTGAAGCGAAATATTGGCTACGATTGCTGAACACAACCGAATACATTGAAAACGATGTATACATTGCATTATCACAAGGGTGTTCGGAACTGGAAAGAATATTGACTCGAATCATCAAGTCCAGCAAAGAGGAAAACTGAATATCATATGATGGTCAGTGCAGTTATTGTTGCACTGACCTCTTTTTGTGAATAAAAAGAATCAGAGAGGACAGAAGCTTTTTGGAATTGTCAGATTGTCAACCGATATCTGTCGGCAACTATATCGGGTGTGGGCAACGCCCACCATCAATTGTCCATTGTCCATTGTCAACTGTCAATTGAAATGTATGTTTTCCTCGATTCCGGCAATACTGTTACCAGTATTGTTTTGGGGGGATTTTTTGCTGTATAACAAGGTCGAGATCTGTGGGGTGGATACCTCAAAGCTCAAGGTGCTGACGGAATCACAGAAACGCGAGCTGCTCGAGAAGATGCGCTCGGGTTCGCCCGCTGAGCGCAAGCGTGCGCGTGAGGAGATGATCAACGGCAACCTGAGATTGGTGCTGAGCGTGATCCAGCGCTTTTCGGGGCGCGGCGAGAACATGGACGACCTGTTTCAAGTCGGCGTGATCGGTCTGATCAAGGCGATAGACAACTTTGACTGCACCCAGCCCGTGAGATTCTCCACCTACGGCGTTCCGATGGTGATGGGCGAGATCAGGCGCCACCTGCGCGACGCCGGCGCGGTGCATGTATCGCGCAGTATGCGCGACACCGCCTACCACGCGATGCAGGTCAAGGAGGAGCTGACCGCATCCCTCGGGCGCGAACCGACCGTCGAGGAGATCGCCGAGCGGCTCGGCACACAGAAGGAGGACGTCGTGCTTTCTCTCGAAGCCATCGTTGAACCGGTGTCGCTCTATGAGCCGGTGTTCAGTGACGGCGCGGATACCATCTACGTCATGGATCAGGTGGGCGACAAGTCCGACGACCGCGACTGGCTCGAGGAGCTTGCCTTCAAGGAAGCGCTGAAAAAGCTCACCGACCGCGAGAAGAAGATCCTGTCCCTGCGCTACTTTCGCGGCAAGACCCAGATGGAGGTCGCCGAGGAGATCGGCATCTCTCAGGCGCAGGTCAGCCGCATCGAAAAGGGCGCGATTGACAGTATCAAGCGCGAGCTGTGAACGATTCATCATGCATGAAATGGGTGAGAGGGGAGAGCTTTTGCCTGTTTTATGCATTTTTTCTTGCTATAATTCTAATTTGGAAAATTAATCGCCGCAGGATTCTGTATGATTATAAAGTGCTAAACTGATAAAGTCCACGAAAGAAGGTAATACTATGAAAATCGGTTGTGTGAAAGAAATCAAGAACAATGAGTTCCGCGTGGGTCTGACTCCCGACAACGTCGCCTCTTATGTCACGGCGGGTCACCATGTTTATATCGAGAAGGGCGCGGGCGTCGGCTCGGGCTTTGCGGACACCGAGTATGTACAGGCGGGCGCGTCGCTGATCGACAATGCTGCCGATGTCTGGAACCTCGTCGACATGATGGTCAAGGTCAAGGAGCCTCTCGAGGAGGAGTACCAATACTTTCGCGAGGGACTGATCCTCTATACATACCTGCACCTCGCCGCTGACAGACAGCAGATGGACGCTCTGCTCGACGGCAAGGTCAAGGCGGTCGCGTATGAGACTCTGCAGGAGACCGACAGATCTCTG
>JAFSRK010000272.1 GCA_017446165.1 Ruminococcus sp. | reverse complement strand
TCGCCGACGGCTTCGACTTTTCCATCCGAAAAATCACTTTGTAAGAGAGGGGCTTTGAGGCGCTGTCCAAATCTTTGATTTGGTATACAGCACCCATGCAACAGTGCTCCGAGAGCAGACTTATCTGCGATCGGCTAAGCACAACTGCTGATCCTCCCGCGAGCGCACCGCGCTCCCTTAATGTAAGGAGTTACCCATGAGAAAAACATCCCGCGACGGCGGCTTCTGGCTGTGTCTGCTGTTCAACATCTTTCTGAATTTCCGACTGACGATCCCGGGCTGGATCCTGCTGATCCTCCACTTCATCATCCCCGAGTACATCAAGTGGTGGTACTGCCTCGTTTACTTCGGCGCTTTCCTTTTGTACATGCTGATCTGGATGCTGATCCTGCGCGCGTTGGGCAGATGGGTGTCGACAGCCAAGCCCGCCCCGCCCATCGAGAACAAGAACCCCTACTCCGTCGGGAAGTATACGCCGCTCCAATATCAGAGTAGGGTTCAAAACAAAAACCCTTATTCCGCAAAGAGCAATCAGCCGGTGAACCACACCGATGACAACATATAAGGAGTCTGCTATGAAACGTATCCTCTGCCTGATTTTATCCGTCCTGTTCATCCTCGCCGCGCTCTCTGCCTGCAACAATAATAACGACGCTTCCCCTACGGAAGCCGCTAAAAAACATGACTACGGCAATCCCATGTCGCACCCGCTCTACATCCGCGCTCAGAGTGACTGTGAGAGCGTCGTCGCCACGTTTAAAAACTCACAGATGGCGCTCAGCGATATTCCGGTCCTTGACATGGAGAAGATCGAGGACGAGGGCGAAACGGCGATCTACCGCTGTTATCAGGACGCCGCCGATTTCGACCGCGTTGTTGTGACCGTTGACGGGAAAGACTCCGATGAGCTTGCCTACAATGAGTTCACCTCCGGCTGGGAGCTTTACCCCGGTCGGGAGCTGCCCTTCACCTACGGTAAGGAGAGCGGCGAACCCGAATACGACCGTCAGCAGTTCCCCTATGACAACCGCACAAAGGACGTCCTGATCCGGACGCCCGCCGATTATGATCCGAAGTCCTCTGAGAAATACGCCGTCATCTACATGACCGACGGTCACAACCTCTTTGACCCTCACGCCACCTCCACCGGAAGCTGGGCGGTCGCCGAGAGCGTCGACGCGATGATGTCCCAGAGCGACAACAAGGCGATCATCGTCGGCATCGAGAACATCGACGGCTGGCGCGACGACGAGCTGACCCCGAACCTCGGCGCCCCGACCGAGGAATCCTACGCCGACGGTCACGGCGCCTACTTCTGCGACTTTGTCGTCGATACCGTCATGCCCTATATCGAAGAGAACTACAACGTCTATACCGACCGCGAGCATACCGTTATCTGCGGCAGCTCCTCGGGCGGCATCGAGAGCTTCTATATCGCGATGGAGCATCCCGAGAAGTTCGGTGCAGTCGGCGCGCTGTCCCCCGCCTTTGAGCTGTTCGATTCAAACACATGGAAAAAGTATCTGAAGGAGAAGGACTTCTCCGCGGGTTATCCGTTTGTCTATCTGTATTGCGGCGGCGGCGATGAACTGGAAAAATGGCTGCGTTCGGGTTTTGACGAAATGCCCGAAAACCTTACCTCTGTCGGTTATCCTGCCGTAAGCATCTATTCCGCCTATAACGAAAAAGCCGTCCACAACGAGCTGTATTGGCGCATCGTTTTCCCCGATTTTCTGAAATACGCCGTCAAGCTCCCTTTGGTAAAGTGAGCCGACATCTCAGCTTCCGCGCCGCCGTCCGTGTGACGGCGGCTTTTGTGCTATCTGCTACAATCTCGGCGGCATAATCTTTACAAAATATCTATTGCACTCTGCACCGCACTTGTGGTAAACTTAATGTGTTAGATTATATCCCATTATCAATATCTTTTTAGGAGGAAATACTATGGGTCTTATCAAAGCCGCTCTCGGCTCAGCAGGCGGAGTCCTCGCCGATCAGTGGAAAGAATTCTTCGTCTGTGACGCGCTGCCGAAGGACGTTCTGGCGCGCAAGGGCGTGAAGAAAACATCCGGTCGTTCGTCCAACACCAAGGGCAGCGATAACGTTATCTCCGACGGATCGGGTCTGGTCGTCGCCGACGGTCAGTGCGCGATCATCACCGATCAGGGCGTCGTCGCCGAGATCTGCGCGGTACCCGGCGAGTATACCTACAACTCCCTGACCGAGCCGTCGCTCTTCACCGGCAAGTTCGGCGAGGCGATCAAGAACACCTTCAAGAATATCGGCAAGCGCTTCACCTACGGCGGCGAGCCTCCCAAGGATCAGCGCGTTTACTATTTCAACACCAAGGAAATGATGGAGAACATGTTCGGCACCGCGAACCCCGTACCGTTCCGCGTTGTCGACAGCAAGGTCGGCCTTGACCTCGACGTCAGCATCCGCTGCAACGGCTACTACAGCTACGAGATCGCCGACCCGATCCTGTTCTATACCAATGTCTGCGGCAACTTCGCCGACGGCGACTATAAGCGCTCCGAGATCGAGAAGCAGCTCAAGGCCGAGTTCATCGGCAGCCTGCGTCCCGGCTTCGGCAAGCTCTCCATGAAGGAGATCCGTCCCTATGATATCCCGAACCACGAGGAAGACCTGATCGAAGCCCTCAACGAGGTCCTCGACGAGAAGTGGGGCAGACTCCGCGGCCTCAAACTCATCTCCATCGCGTTCCAGAACGTCGACCTCCCCGAGGAAGACCAGAAGATGCTCAAGGAGATGCAGCGCACCGCAGCCTTCAAGGATCCCACCATGGCGGCAGCTCACATCGCAGGCGCTCAGGGCGACGCGATGCGTACCGCAGCCGGCAACCAGGGCGGCGCGATGGCAGGCTTCATGGGCATGGGCATGGCGATGAACGCCGGCGGCATGAACCCCCAGAACCTCTACGCAATGGGCGCTCAGCAGCAACAGCAGGCTCCCCAGCAGCCCGCTCCTCAGGCTCCTGTCACCAATCCCGCGAACAACGCTCCCGCGTGGACCTGCCCCCGGTGCGGTAAGACCGCTACCGGCAAGTTCTGCATGGAATGCGGCACAAAGAAGCCCGAAGCCTCTGCTGACGGCTGGACCTGCTCCCAGTGCGGCACCGTGAACAAGGGCAAGTTCTGCAACGAATGCGGCGCGAAGAAGCCCGAGGGCGCTCCCACCTATAAGTGCGACAAGTGCGGCTGGGAACCCGAGGATCCGCACCACCCGCCGAAGTTCTGTCCCGAGTGCGGCGACGTCTTCGACGACAACGACAAGAAGTAAGAATTGTTTCAAGGGTACGTTGGTACACGGCGTACCCTTGTTTTCATTCATTCGAATAACGGTGAGCGGCGAAGGATACCTGCACACAATGTATGATCACCCCCAGCCGCCAACTACCAACCACCAACCACCAACTACCAACTACAAAAAGGAGTGATATTTTGGCACTGCAAGAATACAAATGTCCCTGCTGCAGCGGGGCGATCACGTTCGATACCACGCTGCAAAAGCTCAAATGCCCCTTCTGTGACACCGAGTTCGACGTCGAGTCGCTGCGCGGCTATGACGAGGACCTAAAGAGCGAGGGTACCGATAACCTCGACTGGCACACCGACGCCGGCTCCCGGTGGACGGAGCATGAGGAGGATTCCCTGCGCTCCTATATCTGCCACAGCTGCGGCGGCGAGATCATCTGTGACGAGAACACCGCCGCGACCGAGTGTCCCTACTGCGGCAACCCGGTCGTCATGATGCACCAGTTCAAGGGCAGCCTCAAGCCCGACTATGTCATCCCGTTCAAGCTCAACAAGGAAGCCGCCGTCGAGGGACTTAAAAAGCACCTCTCCGGCAAGTTCCTCTTGCCCAAGGTCTTCAAGGACGAGAACCACCTCGAGGAGGTCAAGGG